>JAHWKW010000011.1 GCA_019347675.1 Actinomycetota bacterium
CCAAAGCGTCGAGCTTGTCGGCGGTGTTCAGCTGGCCGGCCGCGTCACGCCACGACGAGCCCAGCTGGTCGCGTGCCCAGGTCGCCGCGTCACGGGCACCGTCGGTCTTGTGGGCTTGGCGCCGTTGCACGGTGGCCAGCCACGACGTCTCGACCGCCTCCAGCCGGTTGCGGGCACGACGCAGCTGCTTGACCGCCCCGGGCAGGTCGCCGGGATGGATCGTCTCCGGGTCGATGGCGGCCACGCCGGCCACGGCGGCGTCGAGGCCGGCCAGCACCCCCGCCACGTCCACGCTCACGGCCACGTCGAGGCCGGCCAGCGCCCCCGCACGTCCACGCCCACGGCATCGTCGAGCCCGGCCAGCGCCCCCGCCACGTCCACGGCCACGGCGTGGTCGAGGCCGGCCAGCGCCCCCGCCACGTCCACGGCCACGGCCACGTCGCCGACCGGAGGCGCACCGGGGCGGCCAGCGGCGGCGTCGGACGTTGCCGGCACCTGACGGTCGGACGTGTGCGCGGTCGTTGGCGTGGTCGTTGACGTGGACGTTGGCGCGGTCGGGGCGGAGGTCAGCGTCAGCTGATGGCGCGGTGTGGCCGCGTCCAGCGGGGTGTTGCCCTGGGTCATCGGTGTTGCCTGTCGCCGGTGCCCCCCGGACGACTCCGAACGTACGTTCGATACACTACTTCGGGTGCGCCGGCCTGTCAAGCAAGGTTTCCCCACATCGAGCCATCAACGTCGCTGCGGCACGACGCGGTCCGGGCTGACGGCGAACGCGCTCGCGGACCCGGCGCCGGAGCCCGGCGTCTGTGACGACGTCGACTCCGTTGCGAGGATGGTGGACCCGGTTGCCCACGACGAGCATGACGTCGCCGACCGCAAGGCGCGCGCCCGTTCGGCCGCCCGCGGGGTTCTGCGCAACGCGACGCCGGGAGTCACACCCGCCCAGGCCGTCAGCCCCCGCCCCGACCGCCTGACGAACCCGCTCACCCGGCCACGACCTCGAGCTCGGCGCGGATCGCCCCCGGCAGGTCGAAGCCGCCTTTGGTCCGCTTCCAGCGGGCGCCGAGCGCGTCGTGATCGACGTAGCCGGCCGCCAACGATGACCGACCCAGGACCTCCTCGACCGCTGCGCGCAGATGCTCGGCTGTGACCGGCTCCCTGTAGGTGGGGTAGACCTCGAGCAGGACCCACAGCTGATGCAGGCGGCGGGTCTCGCGGCCCACCTCGACGTCGACCGCGTCCTCGGTCACCTGTTGGATCACCGTGTCCCACAGGTCGTGGTGCGACAAGCCGGCCGGCTGTGAAAAGCCGTGCGGAGGGTGCAGGCGGTACTCCAGTTCGACCGGCTCCGCGTGACCCGGCAACTGCGCCGGCTCGAGCCACACCTGCCAGCCGTTGAGGTAGGAATCGATCGGGGGGCCCAACGCAGCCTCGAGCGCCCGCAGGAGATCGGCGTCCACGTCGAACACGCACGTTGGGTCGCGGCTCATCACGTTCCGGCGGTGGGTGTCCCGACGCTCCGGCGGGCGGGTGCCCGCGACGCTATCCCACCACCCGGTGGGGAGGCCGGAGTCGCCGCCACGTTCGCGGCCCACATGAGTGGACAACAGCATGGGCGCCCTGGGATGCTGTCGCGAGTGGCGGGCGCGTCCCGCCGCAAGCGGCCCTGCGTGTCCCCCGTCGCGCGGGGCCGCACCATCCCACCACCTGCGGTCCGGTGTGCTCCCCGCCGCCGCGGCCGCACCACCACGTTGAGGCGGCACGGCGTGACCCACCGCTACACGGTCCGCCCCGGCGACGCTGATCGCGAGGTCCTCCTCGCGGCGCTGTGGACGGCGGGTGCCGTCGGGGTGTGGGAACGCGACGACGAGCTGGCCGCCTGGTTCCCCGAACCGGTCCCCGACGTCCCTGGCGGCGGGCGCTGGGAGGCCGAGCCCGACCACGACTGGTCGCAAGTGTGGAAGGCGGGACTCGAACCGGTCGAGGTCGGCCGGTTGGTGGTCGCCCCGTCGTGGACCGACCCGCGGCCGTCCGACGCCATCCTGATCGATCCCGGCATGGCGTTCGGGACCGGCCACCACGCCACGACCCGGCTGTGCCTCGCGGCGCTGCAGCAGCTGGACCTGTCCGGCGCCCGGGTACTGGACGTCGGGACCGGGACCGGGGTCCTGGCGATCGCCGCCGCGCGCCTCGGCGCGGCGCACGTCGTGGCGGTGGACACCGACCCGGACGCGGTCGCCGCCGCCCGCGCCAACGCGGCCTGCAACCGGGTTGACGTCGACGTGCGCTGGGGGACCGTCGAGGCTGCGACGCCGGGTCCGTTCGACGTGGTGGTCGCCAACCTGCTCACCGACGTGGTGATCGGGCTGGCCGGCGACCTGCTGGCCGCCGCCGCCCCCGGCGGGACGCTGGTCGTCAGCGGGATCAGCGTCGAGCGGGCGAACGAGGTCGCGGCGTGCCTGGCGGCGCTCGGGGCGGGGGTCGCAGCGGTCGCCACCGAAGGCGGCTGGGTCGCGATCGGTACGGGACGTCCGCCAGGTGACCCGTACTAGGCTGGTCGTAGCCGGGCTGATGACCGGGCTGATGGCCGGGCTGATGGCCGGGCTGATGGCCGGGCTGATGGCCGGGCTGACGGTTTGGCTGACGGTTTGGCTGACGGTTTGGCTGACGGTTTGGCTGACGGTGGGCTGATGGCCGGGCGGCGCGGCTCACCCGGCACGGGGGTCGCCCGACGAGTCGACGACGAGGAGAACTGATCGTGCTTCGAGGGTCGCGAGTCCCCATGGTGGTGCTGGTCCTCACGTTGCTGGCGGCGGCGTGCGGCCAGAACGGTGATCAGGTGCAGGTCGGCGAGACCCAGGCCCAAGGTGAGCAGCAACCCGGCCGCGTGCTGCAGACCGTGCAGGAACGCGGGACGCTGAACTGCGGTGTGAACGACAGCGTCCCCGGTTTCGGCTTCGTGGACGAGGAGGGCAACTTCTCCGGCTTCGACATCGACTTCTGTCGGGTGATCGCCGCCGCGGTGCTCGGCGACGCCGAGGCGGTGAGCTTCACGCCGCTCACCGCCCAGCAGCGGTTCACGGCGCTACAGACGGGTGAGATCGACGTGCTCGTGCGCAACACCACCTGGACCGCGACGCGCGACGGGTCCGAGGGGGGCGCGTTCGCCGTCACCACGTACTACGACGGCCAGGGCATGATGGTGCGCGCTGACAGCCCCGCGCAGACCCTCGAGGACCTCGACGGAGCGACCGTCTGCGTGCTGTCGGGAACCACCACCGAACTCAACCTCGAGACGAATTTCGCTGCCCGCGGCCTGGACTACACGCCGGCGTCGTTCGAGGACAACGAGACGCTGCAGCAGGCGTTCGAGCAGGGCCAGTGTGACGCGTGGACGTCGGACAAGTCGCAGCTGGCCGGCGTGCGATCGGACTGGCCCGAGGGGCCGGAGGCGCTGCGCATCCTCGATGTCACGATGTCGAAGGAGCCCCTGGGACCGGCGGTGCGCGACGGCGACCCCGACTGGTTCGACGCGGTCAACTGGGCCATGATCGCCACGATGCAGGCCGAGGAGTTCGGCATCGACTCGACCAACGTCGATCAGCGGCGCGACCAGGCGGACGACCCGGACGTCAGGAACTTCCTCGGTGACCTCGACGCGGGGCTCGGTCTGCCGAGCGACTTCGCGTACCAGGTCGTCAGCCAGGTCGGGAACTACGGTGAGATCTACGAACGCAACGTCGGATCGGAGGGGATCGGCCTCGAACGCTGCCCGTC
Organism: Actinomycetota bacterium; assembly: GCA_019347675.1. NCBI lineage: Bacteria > Bacillati > Actinomycetota > Actinomycetota bacterium. The sequence continues at coordinate 3,778 of JAHWKW010000011.1, forward strand.
GCCGGAAGCCTGCCTCAACGAGCTGTGGAACGAGGGCGGTCTGCACTACCCGCCGCCGTACCGCTGATGTTCGAGACCCCCTGGCCGGGGCGGCGCGACCCGCCCCGGCCGGGCCGGGTCGCGCGCGTGAAGGGAGCCGGTGAGCGAGGCCACACTGCCGGCGCGGACGGGGAGCCGGCCCCCACCGTGGCGCGACGTGCGTGTGCTCCGCGTGGTCGCGCAGGCCGTCGTGATCGCCGCGACGATCGTGGTCCTGTGGTACCTGTGGGGCAACCTCACCACCAACCTCACCCGGCAGGGCATCCGCACCGACTGGGGCTTCATCGACCAGCCGATCCGGTTCGCGATCCCTGACGTCGCCAACTCCGCGAGCCTGCCGTTCTGGCGCGCGATGCTGGTCGGTATCAAGAACACGGCCGTGGTCGCGTTCGTGGGGATCGCTCTGGCGACGTTGCTGGGGATCCTCGTCGGGGTCCTGCGCCTGTCGCAGAACTGGCTGGCGCGTCGGGCGGCGAGCATCTACGTCGAGGCGCTGCGCAATACCCCGGTCCTCGTGATCATCCTGATCCTGTTCTTGGCCGTGGTCCTCCGCCTGCCCGGCGACATCGCCACGGCCCCCGAGTGGGGTGGCATCACGGTGATCTCCAACCGGGGGATCTGGCTGCCGTGGCTGGAGGGGCGCGACGGCGCCGGGTCGTACTGGATGGTCGTGGCGGCGGCGATCGTCGCGACGGTGGCGATCGCGTGGTGGCGGACCCGCCGCTTCGCCGCGACCGGCATCCCCCACCACCGCTTCCGGTGGGGCACGGCGGCGTTCGTCGCCGTCCTGGTGGTCGGCTACGCGGCGCTCGGGGCGCCGTTCGGGCTGAGCCTGCCAGCCAAGACCCTGTTCGGGGCGTCGGGTGGGATCAAGCTGAACACGGCGTACACGGCGTTGCTGATCGCCTTGACGATCTACACCGCGAGCCACATCGCCGAGATCGTCCGGGGCAGCATCCTGGCGGTGCCCAAGGGACAGACCGAGGCGGCCCGGGCGGTCGGCCTGACCGAGTTCCAGCGGATGCGGCTGGTGATCCTGCCACAAGCCTTGCGCATCATGATGCCACCGCTGGCCAACCAGTACCTCAACCTCACCAAGAACTCGTCGCTGGCGGTGGCGATCGGGTACTACGAGGTGACCCGCATCTCGTTCATCGCCACCAGTCAGGGCTTCCCCGCCCCGCAGGTGTTCGCGTTCCTGATGGCCGTGTACCTGGCGTTCTCCCTGTCGATCTCCGCTGTGTCGAACCTCATCAACCGCCGTCTGATGCTCCCGACCCGCTGATGGCCGACCAGCCCCGCACCAACCAACGTGCGCGGCCGGACGCGTCGACGCCCTCGGAGGAGCAGGGCATCGTCCGGGCGGTCGCCGAGACCCACGAGGGCATAGCGGTGGGGCCACAGGAGGAGCCACGTCCTCCGCTGCGCGAGGTCGGCGCACGCGAGTGGGTCGGCCAGAACCTGTTCGCCAGCGCCGGGCAGACCGTGCTGACCGTGGTGTTCGGGCTGCTGCTGGCGTGGGTGGCGTACAAGACGTTCCGCTTCGTGTTCATCACCGGGCGGTGGCGGGTCATCGAGGTCAACCTCACCACGTTCATGCTGGGCCGGTTCCCGCGGGCCGAGCTGTGGCGTCCAGTGGCGACCGCCCTGGGCCTGGCGACGTTCGTTCCGCTGTGGCTCGGTCGGACCGCGCGCACCGTCCAGGAACTGGCGGTGGGCGAGGCCCAACGCGACTGGCAGGTGACGTGGAGCCGGATGTGGCCGTTCCTGGTCCTGGTCGGTGGCGTGCTCAGCTTCACGCGGACGATCACGCCGACGCTGCTGGTGGCGGCCGCGGTGGGTGTCGGCGTCGTGGCGTACTGGAGCGGTGACCGGCTGGCGATCCGCGCCGGTGGGGCGGTCGATCTCGCGGCGCTCGTGGGGATCGTCGCGTCCTTCTACGTCCCGCTGTTCACCGGCGGGTTCGGGTGGTCCAACTGGGGCGGTGTGCTGATGACCCTGTTCGCCGCCGCCGTGGGGATCGGGGTGTCGTTCCCGATCGGGATCGCCTTGGCGCTGGGTCGCCGGTCCGACCTGCCGGGGATCCGGGCGCTGTGCGTGGCCTACATTGAGTTGATACGCGGAGTGCCGCTCGTCACCCTGCTCCTGATGGCCTTCTTCGTGGTGGGCTTCCTGGTGCCGCCAGATGCCGGGCGGCCCAGCCTGGTCGCCCGCGCACTGGTGGTGTTGGTGGCGTTCACGGCCGCGTACGTGGCCGAGATCGTCCGCGGAGGGCTGCAGTCGGTCCCCAAGGGACAGGTCGAGGCGGCCCAGGCGATCGGCCTGTCACCGTGGAAGGTCACGCGCCGGGTGGTGCTCCCACAGGCGCTGCGCAACGTGATCCCGGCGCTCGTCGGGCAGTTCATCAGCCTGTTCAAGGACACGTCACTGCTGGCGATCATCGGCATACTGGAGCTGCTACGCGTCGCTCAGGTCGTGACCGACCAACCGGCGTTCCGGGCGCAGGGCCTGCAGGCGGAGACGTTGGCCTTCGCCGCGTTCATCTACTGGGTGCTCGCGTACGCGATGTCCAAGGAGAGCCAACGGCTCGAGCGCCGGCTGGGACTCGGCGAACGGTGACAGGGCGGCATGGGCCACCACGCGACGCGTGACGAGGAGCGGATATGAGCACCGACGCCTTGACCAGCGCAGCCACCCAGCCGGGTGGCACCGGGGACCCGATGATCGTGATGGAGGACGTCGAGAAGTGGTTCGGCGATTTCCAGGCGCTCAAGGACATCGACCTGGTGGTCGGCCGCCAGGAGGTCGTGGTGGTCGTCGGCCCCTCGGGCTCGGGCAAATCGACGCTGATCCGCTGCATCAACCGCCTCGAGAAACACGGCCGCGGTCGCATCGTGGTGGACGGGGTGGAGCTGTCCGACGACATCCGCAACATCCAGGAGGTCCGCCGCGACGTCGGGATGGTGTTCCAGTCCTTCAACCTCTTCCCGCACCTGACCGTGCTGGAGAACGTGACGCTGGCTCCCAGGCACGTCCGCGGGAGGTCGAAGAAGGAAGCAGAGGAACGCGCCATGGAGATCCTCGAACGCGTCAAGATCCCGGAGCAGGCCAACAAGTACCCCGCGCAGCTGTCCGGTGGGCAGCAGCAGCGGGTGGCGATCGCTCGGGCGCTGGCCATGGACCCCAAGGTCATGCTCTTCGACGAGCCCACGTCCGCGCTGGACCCGGAGATGATCAAGGAGGTCCTCGACGCGATGATCGACCTCGCCCGGCAGGGGATGACCATGGTGGTGGTCACCCACGAGATGGGCTTCGCCCGGGAGGTCGCCGACCGCATCGTGTTCATGGCCGAGGGTCAGATCGTCGAGGTCGGCACGCCCCGCCACTTCTTCGAGGAACCGCAGGAGGAACGCACCAGGCTGTTCATGTCGCAGATCCTGTAGGCGCTCCTGTGTCCGCCATCGTGTGGTCCGTCCAGGAGTGGCGTGGCCGTGTGGTCGCGAACGAGCCCGGCCACGTCCGGAAGGTGTAGGTTGCGCGATCGGCGCACAGCGTGGATCTGCGAGGCGCGCTGAAGCCGTGACCAGGGGGACTTCCATGGGTGTCAACGCAGCGCCGAGCGCGGCCATCAACAGGTGGGGACGCGGTTCGATGCTCGTGGTGCTGGTGCTGGCGACCGGCATGGTGGGCCCAACCGCGAGCGGGGTGCTTGCTGCGGGCCCGTCGTCGCCACCGCGTGAGGTGCCCGGCCTCCGGCAGACCCCGGACATCCCCGTGCGCACGGTCGGCCAGCGCCGAGCGGTCCCCGACCACCCACGCCAGACCGCTGGGAAGGGCGGCGGGTGCGACAAGGACGTGGACCTGACAACCACCCTGGACGGGGTGGTCACGGTCGCGGCTCAGAACAACGGCATCTGCACGACCGCCGACATCGACACCTACCAGACGACGTTAACCACGTACGTGGTACAGGCCGGCGGGGAGGAAGCCGCCTGGACGCACACCGACGTCGGCAGCCCCTCGGACCCGCAGATGGTCGGCCAGTTCACGTGGAGCGGAGGAGCCGGGAAGAACACCTACACGCCCGACGTGAAGGCCTTCCATCAGGCAGGCCGTCGCTACCTGGCGCTGAGCCTCGAGCGGTTCTCGCTCAACGCCTACTGCGGCGTGGTCCTCGTCGACGTCACCCAGCCCTCCAACCCTCAGGTGGAGAGCCAGATCTACAAGGACGACCGCGACGACTTCTGGTGTGACGTGCACAACAGCTTCGTCGAGGACGCCGACGGCGACGGGGACGCGGACCTGCTGTACCTCACCGCAGACGCCCGCAACGACCTGCGGGTGGTCGACATCTCCGACGTGGAACAGATGCCGAACGCCTGTGACGTCGCGGCCGGCTGCGACCGCGAGGTTGGGATCTACACCGCCCCGACTGCCGACAACAACAACTACGTCCACGACGTAACCGTCCTGGACCACGGCAGCACGGTCGGACGGCGCGTGTACCTCGCCTACTGGGATTCCGGGGTGGTGATCCTCGACGCCGATGAGGTGGCGACATCTGGCTGGCAGCCGCTCGTCGGCCCCGACGTGATCGACGAACGGGGCTTCCTGGCCCACCACGCCTGGGCCTCACGCGACGGCAGCCTCGTGTTCACCCAGGACGAGTTCCTCGAGCAGCCCGGCGACGAGCCCGTGCAGATGTGGGCAGTCGACGGCCTCAAGGGACCTGAGAAGATCGACAGCCTGGTCCTTGGGGCGGACGTCCCGGCCAACCCCGCCCACAACCTCGAGATCCGCTTCGACCTCGACTTCGACCGGCTGTACGTCGGTTGGTACAAGCTCGGGCTGCAGGGATGGGACTTCGACGCAGAAGGGTTCCAGCGGACCACCCGCTCGGTGCCGTTCACCGCGACCGTCTACCACCAGGCGCAGACGGAGGCGGCCGACGACGCCTACGACGGTGCCTGGGGGGTACGCCTGGCGCAGATCACCGTTGGCCAGGCCACCCACGTCTACGTGTTCCAGTCCGACCGGCGGTACGGGCTGATAATCGACTGCATCGGCTGCACGTCGAGCGATGTGGGAGGTGACGAACAGCCGTGCCCGCCGGGCTGGAAGAAGCAGGGGCGCTGCTGAGCGAGGCCGCATCGAACGGCTGCGGGTGACGAGCCCGAAGCAAGACGGACCACCGCCAAGACCACACGCTGGTGGCGCGTGCTCGGTGCGGCGCTCACGTGAAGATCCCCGTCGATGATCTCGCGGCGGAGGTGGTCGTCGGGGAAGCGCCGCAGGTCGTCGTCGGTGAGTCCGCTCGTGGGCGTGTCGATGGAGGAACCGTGCCCCTCCGTTCGCCGACATGCGCTCTGGCAGTCCGAATGCACGCTACGCCCCGCGCCCCACGGCCGACTCGGCCCTGTGGATGATCGGCCGGCGTGGTGCGCAGCCTGCCCGAGCGCCCTACCGATGGGTGTCGCGCTCGGCGGGGGGTCGCCAGCGGCGTCGCCAGGCCCGCTCGGCATCGGCGAAGGCATCGAGGGGTTCGATGACGTCATGCACCCCCCCGAGCAGGTCCTCGAGCTCACCGGTGCTGGCGGCGCGCTCGCGGGCGTCGGGGAGGGCCGCCTCCGCCTCGTCGAGGGCGGCGGCGCAACTGTCCCACTCGTCCCCGAGTCCGGGCACGCCCCGCCACCGCTGCATCCGGGCACGAGCATCGGTGATCGCGGCCGCGGCCGCGTCGAGGCCCACGTCGACCGGCGCGGGATCGACCCTCCCCGCGGGGAGGGTGGCCAGCAGGCGCCGACGGCCGCCCTCGATCACCTCCGCGCAGTGCACGAACGCCCACCAAGCCGCGTGCAGATCCTCGGGGAGGGCAGGACGTCGCGACAACATGCACCGACCCTACCGACGACGGCACCGGTGGGTCCGGGTTCGACTGCTCGGGTCGGGTCGTTACCGGCACGCGCGGGACAGCGGCTCGGTCGCCGGCGTTGGCGTCGTGGTCCGCGTCGCACGAGCGGTGGCGGACTCCACGACCGGCGCCGGGGTTGCCGGCGCGGGCTCGGCATCCAGCAGGCTCCTGACGGCAGTGCGGACCAGGGCCAGGTCGGGAATCGGGTAGCCGTCCCGATCGCGGCCGGCGACGAAGTCCGGTGGGGTGATGCTCAGCACGCGCACGTCGGCGGGATCGACCATCACGGCGAGGTCCACGACGCCGGATAGGAGGTCCCGCGGCACGTCGGTCGTGAGCGACGCGCGGGCGATCGCGGCGAGACGCCCGAACCTGCGCAGGACCGTGGGAGCGTCGGCCTGTTCCAGGAGCGCACCGAGGAAGCAGCGCTGGCGCTGCATCCGGCCGTAGTCGTCGCTGCCACGGCGGGTGCGCACGTAGACCAGCGCCTGGCGGCCGTTGAGGTGGTGGCGACCGGGACGCAGGTCGATCGCGTCCCACTCGCCCTCGTGCGGCGAGTCGAGCTGATCGTAGATGCGTCGGTCGACGTGGATGGTGACGCCTCCCAGCGCGTCGACCACGTCGACGAACCCACGCAGGTCCACCATCGCGTAGTGGTCGATCGACAGCCGCAACAGCTCCTCGAGGGCGCCGATGAGCACGGCCATGCCCGGATCGTCGACGCCGTCGGGGACCAGATCGTCGCGGTCCTTGAAGTAGTCCAACAGACCGTTGATGGGCCCCGGGAAGCAACGGCACCGCCACGGGGCGCGCAGCCAGCCAGGCAACGGCACGCGGACGAGGTTCCGCGGGACGCTGATCAGCCCGGCGCGGCCGGACGACGGCTCGATCGTCGCGACCATGATCGTGTCGGTCCGCAGGCTGCGGCGTAGGGGGCCAGCGTCACTGCCCAGCAGGAGGATGGTGAAACGGTCTGTCCCCATGAGCGGGGAGGGCTCGGCGCGCCCCGTCGACTCCCGACCGTCCGCGTCGACGGCTTCCGCGGCGTGGGCGGGTTCGGCCGCGACCGGGAAGACGTCGGTGAGCACGGCCCGCGCCTCGAGGCCGTAGTGGGCGACCGCTGCGTGCGGCAGCACGGTGACCATGGCCAGCGCGACACCGGTCGCGCGGACCATGACGTGTTCACCGGCGGTGGCCGGCAAGAGGGGGACGGGCATGCGGAGCGGCCGGCGCGCGCACCGGAACGCGTCGACGACCGCGTACGCCCGGAACGCCAACACCAGGGCGTTCCCGACGAGGACAGCGTCGAGGACCCCAGGGCGCGCCAGGAGCGAAGCGATACCGACCAGGTCGTGGATTGGCAGTGCCAGCACCGAGGCGATCAGAGCCGCCCAAACGGCGACCAGTACGACGCCGCGGTGCCACCGCCCCGCCCACAACTGGCCGGCCCCGGGCAACAGTGTCGACAGCGCCGCCGATTGAAGCCCCCGCCGCAGGGTGGGCCGCAGCAGCGGTCGGTGCCCGGTGCCCGTCCCCCCGCCTCCGGTTCGCCCGCGTACAGCATGGCACGTCGCGGGGGGCACGTCGCTGAAGCGCGGCTTGCGGCCTTACAGGCGCCCGACCAGCCCCAGCGGGTCGTCGACGACGGCGCTCGCACCCGCTCGCATCAGTTCAGAGTCCCCGAAGCCCCCGGTGCGCACCGCGATCGTGCGCACGCCCAAGCGGTACCCCGCTTCGGCGTCCCACGGGGAGTCGCCGACCAGGGTCGCCCGATCGGTGACGGCGTCCAGCTCCTCCAACGACGTCACGAGCAAGTCCGGAGCGGGTTTGGACGCGTGGACGTCGTCGGCGTCGGTGGTGGGCAGGTCCGGGCGGCCCAGCACCTCCATCAGCGCGGTTCGGACGGTCTCGCCCGCCGAGGTGGCGATCAGGAACGGGACCTCGCGGATCTGCAGGTCCTCCAACAGCTCCCGCGCCCCGCGGGTCGGACGCAGATCGTCAGCCATATCGAGGAAGCGGCTGCGGTGACCCTCCGAGATGGCCTCGGCCTCGTCGACGTGGCCTCCCAGGACCCAGGTGACCAACCTGAGGCTGCCCATGCCGATCCCGGCGTGCAGTTGCCACAGCGGCACCCGGTGGCCGTGCTCGCGGAAGGCGGCGTCCCACGTCACGACGTGCTGGTAGACCGAGTCGATCAGCGTCCCGTCGAGGTCGAGCAGCACAGCAGGTTCGGACACGACCACCTCCGCCACACGCAGGAAACCGACCGCCGGTCGGCGTGGCACGTCACTCAAGCAGGCCGACGTCAGCTGGGCACGTGACGCCCCCGACCATCGGGGTCGCAGCTGCCGGGTCGGGCAGGCGGTCAGCGGACACCGGCGACGTGTCCGCGCTGGAGCAGCGCGTACCCTTCCCGGCGATGTCCTCTGGTCCACGTCGACTCGACGATCACCCGTTCCTCGCCGCGATGCGATCGCGGGTGGTCGTCCTGGACGGGGCGATGGGCACCTCGATCCAGGAGCTGGGGCTGACCGCTGACGACTTCGGCGGGCCCGCGCTCGAGGGCTGCAACGAAGTGCTGGTCCGTACCCGCCCCGACGTGATCGAAGCCATCCACACGTCCTTCCTCGAGGTCGGCTGCGACGCGGTGGAGACCGACACGTTCGGCGGCGCCCCGTGGGTCCTGGGCGAGTACGGCCTCGCCGACGACTGCGAGGAGCTCAACCGGCTCGCCGCGGAGATCGCGCGCCGAGCGTGCGCCCGGTACGCCACCGTCGACAAGCCGCGCTGGGTGATCGGGTCGATCGGCCCGGGCACGCGCTCCCCCACCCTGTCGCTGGGGAAGGACCCGGCCACCACCAAGGACTTCATCGACCTGGCCGCCATGGAGGACGGCTACCGCCGGCAGGTCCGTGGCCTGCTCGACGGCGGCGTGGACGTCCTGCTGGTCGAGACCTGCTTCGACCCACTACAGGCCAAAGCCGCGGTCGCTGCCTGTCACGACGTGTTCGACGAACGCGGCGTGCGTCTCCCGCTGATGGTGCAGTTCACGGTCGAGAAGGACATCAACACGATGCTGCTCGGGACCGAGCCGCTGGCGGCGATCGCCGCGCTGGATCCCCTCCCGATCGACGTGCTCGGCATGAACTGCGCCACCGGTCCCGACGACATGCGCGAGCACGTGCGGACGTTGTCCCGCCAGTCGCGCCTGCCGATCAGCGTTGTCCCCAACGCCGGGATCCCGCACATGGAGGGTGGGCAGGCCGTGTACTCGTTGACGCCCGAGGCGCTCGCCAGGGCGCTGGACGAGTTCACCGCCGAGTACGGCGTCACGGTGGTCGGCGGCTGCTGCGGGACCACCCCCGACCACCTGCGACAGGTGATCGAGCGGCTCGCTGACCCGGACGCTGACAGCCCCGCTGCCAACGCGAGCGGACCTGTGGGGCGGGCCGCCGCTGCACGGGACGTGACCTTCGAACCGTCGCTCGCGTCGCTGTACGCCGCCGTCCCGATCGAGCAGGAGACCTCCTTCCTGGTCGTCGGGGAGCGGCTCAACGCCAACGGCTCGAAGGCCTTCCGCGACCTGCTGCTGAGCGAGGACTGGGACGGCCTCGTCCAGATGGCGCGGTCACAGACCCGCGAGGGTGCTCACGTCCTGGACCTGTGCGTCGACTACGTCGGCCGCGACGGCGTCCCGGACGTCGTCGCGGCGGTCGACCGCCTCGCGACGCAGTCGACCCTGCCGCTGGTGATCGACTCGACCGAGCCGGAGGTGATCGAGGCGGCGCTGACCCGCATCGGCGGGCGAGCCGTGATCAACTCCGTCAACCTCGAGGACGGCCGGGTCAAGGCCGACCGGCTGCTGCCGTTGGCGCGCCGGTACGGCGCCGCGGTGATCGTCCTGGCCATCGACGAGGAGGGCCAAGCGCGCACAGCCGAGTGGAAGGTCGACGTCTGCAAGCGGGTCGCCGACATCGCGATCAGCGAGTACGGCCTGGAACCGTCCGACCTGATCTTCGACACGCTGACGTTCCCGTTGGGATCGGGGCAGGAGGACCTGCGCCGCGACGGCATCGCCACCCTGGACGCGATCGAGCGGATCAAGGCGGAACTGCCCGGCTGCCACACGGTCCTGGGCGTCTCGAACGTGTCGTTCGGCCTGTCCCCGGCAGCGCGACAGGTGCTGAACTCGGTCTTCCTGCACCTGGCGATCGAACGCGGCCTGGACGCTGCGATCGTGCACCCGGGCAAGATCCTGCCCCTGCACCGCATCCCCGACGAGCAGGCGACGGTCGCCGAGGACCTGATCCTCGACCGTCGCCGGGCGGACGGCGAGAGCGGCGCCTACGACCCGCTGCACCGGCTGATGCAGCTGTTCGAAGGCGCCTCCGAGACGCGAACCAGCCGCGAGGATCTCGCCGCGCTCCCGGTCGAGGAACGGTTGAAGCGGCGCATCATCGACGGCGAACGCGACGGCCTGGACGACGACCTGCGCGAGGCCCTCGGACGGTGGGCACCGTTGGAGATCATCAACCGGTTCCTCCTGGACGGCATGAAGGTCGTCGGCGACCTGTTCGGCTCGGGGCAGATGCAGCTGCCGTTCGTCCTGCAGAGCGCGGAGGTGATGAAGTCGGCCGTGGCCTGGCTCGAACCGCGCTTGGAGAAAGGCGAGGCGACCAACAAGGGCCGGGTGATCCTGGCGACCGTCAAGGGCGACGTGCACGACATCGGTAAGAACCTGGTCGACATCATCCTGCGCAACAACGGGTACGACACGGTCAATCTCGGCATCAAGCAGTCGATCGACGCGATCCTGGCCGCGGCGGAGGGCGGACACGCCGACGCGATCGGGATGTCGGGGCTGCTGGTGAAGTCCACGGTGGTGATGCGCGACAACCTCGAAGAGATGAACAAGCGGCAGGTCGCGGACCGCTACCCGGTGCTGTTGGGCGGGGCGGCGCTGACCCGCAGCTACGTCGAGGACGAACTCCGCGAGCTGTACCGCGGGCAGGTGTTCTACTGCCGTGACGCGTTCGAGGGCTTGAAGACCCTCGACGTGCTGATGGAGTCAAAGCGCGCCGGTGCCGCGCTACCACCCCAGCTGGTGGCCCCGGTGAAGAAGGACCACCTGCGCCGCCGCCAGCCGAAGGCCCAGGCCCCGCCGAGGGTCGACGCCAAGGGCCGGCCCAGGTCCGAGGTCGCTTCAGACGTGGATATCCCGCAGCCGCCGTTCTGGGGGGAGCGGGTCGCGCGGGGCATCGCGATCGACGAGTTCTGGCCGCTGGTGAACGAGATCGCGCTGTTCCGCAACCAGTGGGGCTTCACCCCCGGCGAGCGCAGTCCCAAGGAGTACAAGCGGTTCCTGGAGGAGGAGGCGTGGCCGGTGCTGCGCGGATGGGTGGCCCGCGCCAAGGCCGAAAAGCTCCTGATCCCCGAGGTGGCGTACGGCTACTATCCCGCCAACGGTGACGGCAACGACGTGGTCGTGTGGCACCCCGACGCCCCGCTGGAGCGTGAGCTGGAACGGTTCACGTTCCCACGCCAGTCCCGCGGCCGGTTTCTGTGCCTGGCGGATTTCTTCCGCGACGTGGCCACGTCAGAACCGGACGTGATCGGCATCCAGGTGGTGACGGTGGGGCGCCGTATCAGCCAGGTCGCCGCCGAACTGTTCGCCGAGGACCGCTACCAGGACTACCTGTTCGCGCACGGGTTCGGGGTGGAGATGGCCGAAGCCCTGGCCGAGTTCTGGCACGCGCGGGTCCGCAACGAGCTGGGCATCGCTGACGAGGATGCGGACACCAAACAGGGGCTGTTCCGCCAGGAGTACCGCGGGTCACGCTACTCGTTCGGTTACGCCGCGTGCCCGAACCTCGAGGACCAGGAGAAGCTGTTCCGGCTGGTGGATCCCACCCGCATCGGCGTCACGCTGACCGACGAGTACATGCTCGACCCGGAACAGTCGACGTCTGCGATCGTCGTCCACCATCCGCAGGCGAAGTACTTCTCGGCACGGTGATCTCCTGCGGCCTGGCAGCTACCCGTCGGCGCCCTCGTCCCACTCACGCCAGCGGGCGCCCTCGACCAGGTCGGGGTCGGGACTGTCGGTGTCGACAGCCTCCAACGACGCAGGGTCGTCGACCCCCTCGATCAGTCCCAGGGTGTCCTCGTCCCCGTCGCCGGCACGGTCGAAGCACAGCAGCGCCATCCGCGTCCAGATGTCGCTCGCGACGGCCGGCTCCGACCGCTCACCGATGTCCCACAGCACCGCGACCGGCTCGTCGTCGAGGAGGCCGCGGGTCAGGATCGCGTGTGGCCGCTGGTCCCATAGCGTGCCGCAGGCGCGGATGAAGCCCGCGACGTCATCGCCCAGGCCCGGCAGTTCCGCGTCGTCGGAGAGGAGTTCGACGACCCGGTCGACGTCGTGGGCGTTGTACGCCTCGACGAAAGCGTCGATCAGATCCTCGAGACGGCCGTACCGGGCCAGGTGCTCCCGGTCCGAGTCGCTGTCGTCGATCCTGGTGGGGTCCGTCTCGAGGTGGAGGGCCTGGCGGTCGACAGGGTCGAGGTCGATCCTGTTCGCGACGTCCGCGAGCGTGTCGAGGTCGTGCCCTGCGGCGGCCCTCCGGTCGGCCACATCCGCCTCCCCGCCTGTCATGCCCATGGTGGACGGTGCGGCGCCGGACCGCAAGAGGCGGACCGGCCGGTCCCTGAGCTAGGACGAGTCAGCAGCTTCGGTCTCCGCGACCGGCGGGGGCACGGTTTCCGCCGGCAGGTCCTGCGACCGGTTGGTCACCACCCACGCGAGTTGGGCGGCGAAGACGATCAGCATCAGCAGCAGAAGGAGGATCCCGGTGTCCAGCCCGGCGACCGACGGGCCGGTCGGCTCGTCGGCAGGCTCGGGTGGCAGGTCCTCGGTCGCACGATCCTGCACCGTCATGGGCGTCTCCTGGGGCGTCTCCCGGGGGCGTTCACCCTGGTCATCGACACGGGCGGCCAACGCGAGTACGTCCACTCGGACAGGGCGGCGTCGGTCGTTCGAACCGCGATAGCCTCACCCCTTCCGTCGTCGTGAAGGAGTTCGGTGCCGCGGGTCGTGGACATGCTGGCGCGCGGGCGGACGTTCTCGTTCGAGTTCTTCCCGCCGAAGACGGATGAGGGTGAGCGCAACCTCCGAGCGACCCTCGACGAGCTCGAGCCGCTGCGCCCGTCGTTCGTGTCCGTGACCTACGGGGCGGGAGGCTCGACCCGCGACCGCACCCACCGCATCGTGGTCGACATCCTCGAGCGCACCTCGATGACGCCGATGGCGCACCTGACGACGGTGGCGCACACCCGCGCCGAACTCAGCGACATCCTGCGCAGCTACCACGACGCGAACGTCGAGAACGTCCTCGCCCTGCGCGGCGACCAGCCCCGCAACGTCGACCCCGACGACGTTGCCCCCAGCGAACTGCGCCACGCCGTCGACCTCGTCCGACTGGCGCGCGACGTCGGGGACTTCTCGGTGGGGGTGGCCGCCCATCCCGAGGGCCACCCCGAGTCCGACGGCGACCTGGAAAGCGACCGCCGGCACCTCGCAGCGAAGCTGCAGGAGGCCGACTTCGGCATCACCCAGTTCTTCTTCCGCGCCGACGACTACCTGGGGATGATCGACGATCTGGACCGTCTGGGGGTGGACCGGCCGGTGATCCCCGGGATCATGCCGGTGACCAACGTCGGTCAGGTGCAGCGGTTCGCCGAGCTGTCCGGGGCCGAGTTCCCCGCCGACCTCGCCGCACGGCTGCACGCCGTCGCCGACGATCCCGAGGAGGTGCGTCGCATCGGGGTCGAGGTGGCGACGGAGGTGTGCGACGAGCTGCTGGCGGCCGGGGCGCCGGGCTTGCACTTCTACACGCTCAACCGTTCGACCGCGACGCGGGAGATCTACGCCAACCTGGGACTCCCCGCGGTGTCCTGAACACCCGCTGGGCCCACCGCCCGACGGCGAGGCCGACACAACCCGCCTGTAACGCCGGCGAGACAACCCGGAACGGTCACGCCTACGATCTGGCTTCACATGCGGCATCCTGCGGGGAGGCAGGACGTGAACCGGCCTCGGCCACGCTTCACCGAGGAGTTCCTGGTCGCGGTCCTCGACGCCCTCGACGAGGGTGTCATCGCCTTCGACGCCCTCGGGCGGCTGATCGCGGCCAACCCCAGTGCGGTCCGCATGCTCGACATGGACCTCGAGGCGATGCGGGGACGGCCGGTCACCGACCTCGCTCACACCCCTCTACGTGGCGACGGGACCGCCATGCCCGCCCACGAGCACCCTGTGGTGCACACGCTCAGAAACGGCGTGGAGGTGACCGGGATGGTGATGGGGCTGCGTCCGCCGATCGGTGATCCCCGGTGGGTGTCGGCGAACACCCGCCTGATGCCGGCCACGGAGGAGAGCCCGCAACGCGGCCTGGTGCTGTCGTTCACCGACGTCACCGACCGTCTCCGCGCTGAGGCGGCGCTGCGGTGGCGGGCCGAGTTCGACGAACTGGTCACACGGCTGTCCGGGCAGTTCCTGTCCACCCGGCCCGAGCAAACCGCGACCGAGATCGACCGTGCCCTGGCCGAGGTCGGCGAGTTCGCACAGGTCGATCGCTGCTACCTCTACCTCGTCGACGAGGACAACAAGGCAGTCAGCAACGTCCACGAGTGGACCGCCCCCGGGATCCGCAGCCGGAAGGATGTCCGGCAGCGGGTGCCGCGCGAGACGCTGCCGTGGTTGCTGCGGAAGCTGGAGCGGCACGAGGCGATCCACATCCGCACGTGACCGACCTGCCATCCGAGGCGGTGGCAGAACGGGCGGACCTGGCCCGACACGCTGTGCGGTCGATGGCAGTCGTGCCGATGGTGAGACGGGGACGTCTGATCGGGTTCGTGGGGTTCGACGCGGTCCGTGACGGGAGGGTGTGGAGCCCGGACGCGATCGCCTTGCTGCGGCTGGTCGCGGAGATCCTCACCAACGCCCTGGAGCGGCGCGTCGCACAGCGGGCGCTGTCGCGCGCTGCCGACCAGCTGCGCCGTCACGCCGCCGAGCTGCAGCGCGCCAACGAGCGGCTGCGTCGCGCCGACACCGTGAAGGCCGACTTCCTGTCGATGACCTCCCATGAGCTGCGGACGCCGATCGCGAGCATCCTCGGCTACAGCGAGATGCTCGTGAGCGACTGGTGCACGCTCGACGAGCGGACGCGGCGCAACGCGATCGAGGCGATCGACCGCCACGGCCGGCGCCTGTACCGGCTGGTGGACGACCTACTGATCGAGTCGAGGATCGCCAGCCGCACGTTGCAGCCGACTTCCGAGACGGCGTCACTGGCCGAGGTGGTGCGCGACGCCCTCGATCAGGTCCCGACCCCCGCAGACGTCCGCGCCGACGTCCACGTCGAGATCCCGGCCCACATCACGGTCCGCGTCGACCGGGAGCACGCCTGCCGCATGGTGGCGCAGCTGGTCTCCAACGCCGTCACGTACGGCGCCCCGCCGATCACCGTGGACGCCCGCCGGGTGGACGGGATCGTCGAGCTGCGAGTCGGCGACGAGGGTGCGGGCGTCCCCGACGAGTTCGTCCCGCACCTGTTCGAGCGGTTCTCACAGGCCAGCACCGGCATCCAACGGGAGGCGTCAGGCGTCGGGCTGGGTCTGGCGATCGTCCGTGGCCTGGCGGAACTGAACAACGGAACGGCGCGGTACGAGCCACCGGGCAGTCGGCCACAGGTTGCCGGCCGGCACCCGACCGGCGGTTGCTTCGTGGTCGTGCTGCCGGGCGGCTATCCAGCCGCCGTGTCCACGAACGCAACCCCCGGAGCGGACGGACCTGGGGCTACTGCGTTCCGCCACCGCCGTCACCGCCGCCACCGCCGTCGTTGACGTTGACGTCGACCTGCTCGGGGACGTCGATCTCGGTGTCGCCGGCGTCGCCGCCACCGCCGCCGAACACGGTCCCGAACAGGAACCACGCGACCAGCAGCAAGACGATGATGCCGACGATCACCGCGATGATCGCGCCCGGGCCACCACCGCCGCCACCCTGGGTGACGATGACCTCACGCTCGCGTTCTGGTGGGCGTTCTTGCTGATCTGACATGTCTCCTCCTGAACAGGGCACCGCATCCATGGTCGCTCACGATCCGTGCGATGCGATGGACGAACGGTCAGAGACCAGCGCATGAGACGGCATTCCCGCCGTCCCCCGTCCGTGTGGCGCTCAGCTCCCCCCGAAGGCTCCCCCGCCGGTCCTACCGGCTCGCCGGCACCGGAGTTACGCTGGACCAAGCACGGTAAGGGAGGGTCAGATGAAGGTTGCCGACGCGATGACGCCCGTCGTGCTGATGGTCGGTCCGGAGCACACCCTGCGCCAGGCGTCGGAGATGATGATGGAGCGCAAGGTCGGCTCGGCGGTGATCCTCGACCCCGACGGAGCCGGCCCCGGCATCATCACCGAGCGCGACATCTTGCGGTCGCTGGCGGCCGGTCAGGACCCCGATGAGGAGGTCGTGGACGACCACCTGACGGACAGCGCCACGGTCTGCGGGCCCGATACCGCGCTGGAGGACGCGGCCTCGATCATGATGCGGGGCGGGTTCCGCCACGTCATCGTCGCGAACGCGACCGGCGTGGTCGGCGTGCTGTCGATGCGCGACATCGTGCGTTCGTGGCTGACGGAGCACAGCCCGGCCATCTAGGAGTCCCGGTCACGACCGCTTCGCTACGTGAGTGACCTAGGAGTCCCGGTCACGACCGCTTCGCTACGTGAGTGACCTAGGAGTCCCGGTCACGACCGCTTCGCTACGTGAGTGACCTCTAGGGCCGCCGGGCACGAGTCGCCCGGCGCGACGTCGCGGTGGAGCCAGCGGTCGTGACCGGGCGCGCGCGGCTCCTACTCGCGCGCATGTGCGCGCAGGTCGCGCAGGCGGCGGCCCAGCGCAAGCGCGGCGTCCAGCTGGCTGGCCTGCCCGGCGGGGAGGTGCTTCTGCGCGAAGGTCCGCGCCCCTTCGACGTACCACGTCCAACGCTGTTCGTCTGCCACACCGGGGGTGGAGGTCGTCGGCGCGTGCACGAACGGTCGGCAGTCCACGATGCGGATCTCGGCACCGGCACGCCTGACCCGCTCGCAGATGTCGGCGTCCTCCCAGTAGAGGAAGTAGTCCTCGTCGAAGCCGCCGACGTCTTCGAAGCAGTCCGCGGTGATCACCATCACACCGCCCAGCACATGGCCCTCGATGCGTAGAGCGTCCTCCAGGTGGGTCGTGTGGCGCACCCCGCGACTGAGCAGGCGCTTGATCAGCATCCGGGTCCGACGCGACTGCCAGCCGCTCGTGAACCACAAGGCCCGCATGGTGGCGTTGGGACCCAACGCCGAGTGAACGACGTGACCCTCGCTGTCTCGGACCGGACCCGATGCCACACCCACCTTCGGGAGGTTGGTGAGTTTGGCGGCGATCTCGCTCAGCGATCGGCCGTCGAGGCGGATGTCGGGGTTGAGGAAGGCCAGGTGGCGGGCCTCGAGTTCCAGGAGCCTGGCCGCCCCGACGTTGGCGGCGGCGCCGTACCCGCGGTTGTCACCGAGGCGGATCAGCTCGACGTCGTCGGGGACCGGCGGGGTACCTGACGGTGAGTCGTTGTCGACCACGACGACGGGGACATCGGGTTCGTGGACGGCGAACGATGCGAGCAGGGGAGGCAGCACCGCATGGGACTCGTAGGCGACGACGACCGCACCGATCGTCGGTGCGCGCGACCCTGGGGGCATGGCCGCGACGGTAGCGCGACGACACACGGCGCGGGGTCTCCGCGCCGTGTGTCGTGGTTCCGCAGACCTCAGCTGTGGGCGGCAGTGTCCTTCTGGCTGCGCCGCCGCGCCGCGGTCAGGGACAGGCCACCGAGGATCAGGACGGCCAGGGCGCCCAGCAGGCCGTTGGTCACGCCCGTGCCGGTGGTGGGCAGCCCCGCCGCCGCTGCGACGACCGTGAACTGTGCGGCTGCGACCCGGAGGAAGCGGCCGGAAACGTCCGTGCCGGTGAACGTGACGGTCGCGCCGCCCAGGGCCGCGTCAGCGGGGATGTCGATCGTGGCGGTGGCAACGCCTTGCTGGTCGGCCGTCACCGTCCTCGTGCGGGTGAAGTTGGTGCCGGCCACCTCGGCCGTGACGGTCGAGGCAGGCGCGAAGCCGGCGGCCGAACACGTGATCGTCCCCCCAGCCACGACCGTGCCGGTCGGGCACGTGGCCGCCGCCCCGGGCGGGTACTGCGCCTGCGCCAAGGCTGCGCCCGGCAGCACCAGCAGCAGTGCGAAAGCGGTTACGAAGATGCCCCAGATACGTCGCATGTCTGTCCCCTACGGCCGACAAGTCGCGGTCGCGCCCCACGCGGTCGCGACCACTCTACACATCAGCAGTCACACGGGTCCAGCCCATCGTTCACCGCAACGACCCGGCCGTTAGTCGGTGTTGGCTCCCGGCGGGTGTCCGAGGTGGCTTTCGTCTCCGCCCGGACGGTCGAACAGCGTCGAGGTGTCGGTGGCACGGTCGCTCGTGGGCTCTCGCCGCCGAGGCTCGCGGCCGTGCCGTGCGGGCGGCGAAACCGGGCCGTTGGCATCGTTGGCGTGCCAGGCGGGACCTGGCGGCTGACCGTTCCCGGCGGGCGGCTTGACGCCAGCCGCACCAGGCCCGGCCGGCCGGTCGACGCCGTGGTGGGCATCCGCGGCGTCCGCCACCGCGGAGGACCGACCTGGGTCCGGCGGTCCGGGCAACCGGCTTGCCCAGTCGAGACGTCGAGCCGTCGCCGAGGTCTGGGCCTCGTCGTCGCCACGCCCCACCACGGCCGTCACCGCATGCTCCGCATCCGGCTGCGCATCGGGCACCGCAGCGGGTCGGCCTCCCGCCTCACGTCGTTCCCCGTCCGGCTGTGGCGGCGTCACCGCCGGCCCCGGCCGTGCGGGTGACGTCTCGTCGCGGTCGGGGTCGAGGGGGAAAGCAGGATCGTCCTGCGCTGGCGGTGCCGGCCGGGGATGCGGCGCGGACGGGGGGCTGGCCGGTTCGGAGGCACCGCCCGGCCGTGGCCGCGCCGGCGGACGGGCGGTGGTGAATTCGTCCTGGGCCGGACGGTAGTCCCCGTAGCCGTAGCCGTAGCCGTAGTAGTACCCGGGCTGGGTGGTGTCGATGTCGTTCAGGACGGTCCCGGCGACGGGCGTGCCGATGCTCTCGAGGCGCTCCACGGCGGCGCGGACGGCCCGTTGGTGCGAGCGGCGAGCGTTGACCACGAGCAGCGTCTGGGTCATCCCGGGGGTGAGTTCCAACGCGTCGGCGATGGCCAGCACCGGCGGCGTGTCGTAGATCACCAGCTCGGCCAGCTCCGTCAGCTGGTGGCGCAGCGCGACCATCGCCGGGGACGCCAGCAGCTCGGCGGGGTTGGGTGGGATGTTCCCCGCCGGGATCAGCCGCAGGTTGGGCACCCCGACGTCGACGATCACGTCGCGCAGCTCCACCTCGCCGACCAGCAGGTCGGACAGTCCCGGGACACCGTCGACGCCGAGGGTCTTGTGCACGTTCGGCCGCCGCAGGTCGGCGTCGACGAGCAGGACGCGCGCGCCAGCCCGGGCGGCGGCGACCGCGAGGTTGGCCGCGGTGGTGGTCTTGCCTTCCTGAGCGGCTGGGCTGGTCACCGCGAGCGACCGCCCGACCGCCGCTCGGTCGGCGCCTGACGACGCCCCGCCCAGGACGAACCGGACGTTGGTGCGCAATGTGCGGTACGCCTCGGCTGCTGCCGACCACGGATCCAGGAGCGAGATCAACCGACCACGCTGCTCCGCCTCGGGCACGTGCGGGATACGCCCCAGTACGGGCCGACCGGAAGCGCGGACGGCATCCTCCTCGGAGCGGATCGCGTCATCGAGGTGATCGCGGAGGAACGCCGCCCCCGTGCCCAGCATCAACCCGAGCACTACCGCCAGGATCCCGGTGCGGACCGGCTTCGGGGAGCTCGGCGACTGCGGGACGGCCGCCGGGACGATGACGCGACCACCGCCGCGGACGAACTCGTCGGTGGCTTCGAACGTCGTGGCCTGGGCGGTCACCTGTCCCAGCTGAGTGAGCAGGCTGTCGCGCTCCCGGCGCAGCACCTCGACGTCGCTGGCGTCGGTCGCAGCAGCGGTCGGCTCCGATCTCGCGTCGCCACGCGCCTCGCGGGTCGGGCTCGCCTCGGCAGCGGCGATCCGGTCGCCGAGCTCGTCGATGCGCTCGCGCAGACCCTCGGCCCGTTCCTCGAGGGCAGCGGTCGCGGCCAGGACCCGCTGCAGGCCGTTCTCACGGCGATCCTCGAGGTAGGCGTCGGCGAACGCCTGCGCGATCCCGGCGGCCGTCTCCGGATCGGTGTGGCTGGCGGTGATCTCCAGGATCTGCGTCTCGGTGAGCAGGTTGACCCGCAGGTGCTCCAGCAGCTCCTCTGGCGTGGCGTCCAGGCCGAGCTGTTCGACGACGCGCCCGGCCACCGGGGTGCTGCTGACGAGCTTGCGCTGGGTCTCCAGCTCCGTCTTACCGAACAGGGCCTGCTCCAGGGCGGACTGCTCGGCCGAGCCCAGCGGCTCGACCACCAGCTCCACGGTGGACTCGTACACCGGGGTCTGCAGCAACGTCACGGCCATGGCGGCGACCACCACGATCCCCACGGTGGCGGCGATCAGCACCTTCTGGCGGCGCACGACAGCGAGGTAGTCGCGCAGATCCAGGGTGTCAGGTTCCAGCTCGTGGACAGGCATCGATCCCCCGCGGTGCTTACGACGGCGGCCGATCGTACCCGCCAGTCGCCATGTGGGGCGAGACGTGCGCGCCGACGCGCCCCGGTCGGTCGCCGGTGGGCACGCCGGGCGAACGCGACGAACCGTGCGAGCTGCGGAGCCTTTACTTGTGTCGACGCCAGGTCTATGTTCCGCGCCTCACGCGTCGCGGAACGCATCGAACGAGGGGTGGGGCATGATCGCAGTTCGGCACGGCTCGAGACGGGTCGCTGCGCTGGTCGCGGCGCTGGCACTGGCGGTCTCCGGGCTCGCCGCCGCGCCCGCCGGCGCGGCGGAGGCCGACCTTGTCGCTGATCGTCTCGCGCTCACCCGAGCGGCGCGGGCCGCCACCGGTAGCGGGATCGCGGCGATGCAGGCCCAGCAGCTTCAGCCCCCGCCGCAGCAGCCGGGGACCTCCGTCTGCTTGGGTGACGCCGCCGGTGACACCAAGCGGATGACGACCGGCGGGTCACCCACCGACCCGGCCGCGACGCCGGAGGACAAGCCGCAAGCCGACATCACGCGCTTCTGCGTCAACTTCGGCCAGTCGCTGGGCCTCACGGTCACCACCAGGCAGCTGACCAACCCGCTGGCCGACCCCAACTGGGGGAACGCCACGTTCATCGGCTGGTTCCTCGACATCGACGATGACGGTGACGGCGACTTCTTCGTCGACTACAGCCTCGACGCCGACGCGCAGCTGACGGCGATCGTGTACGACGTGCGGGGTGGCCAGCCGGTCGAGAGCTGCGCCGCCACCGCGGCGTTCACCGACCGCCACTCGGTGAGCGACGTGCGCCGCAGCTGCATCGGCGACGCTGAGTCGGTCCGGGCCAGCGTCGCGGTGTTCTACGACGAGAACATCGACGACGACATCGCGCACAGCGACGTCGCGCCCGACGGCGGGGCGTTCAGCCAGTCCGTCGCCACGCAGCCCCGCGACAAGGGCCGTCACGGCGGGCTGGAGCGTATGGAGACGTCGGTCAGGATCTCGCAGGCGCGGTTCCCCAACCCGGCGGACGTCAGCCACGTCTACCTCGCCCGCCAGGACCTGTTCGCCGACGCGGTGGCCGGAGGAGTGCTCACCCGTGGCCCGATCCTGCTGGTGCCCAACTGCGGCGACGTGCTGCAGGTCACCCGCGACGAGATCAGCCGGGTGAACCCCACCATCGTGTACGCGCTGGGCGGCAGGCAGGCGATCTGCGACGCGACGCTCCAGCAGGCCGCCGGCGGGCGGCCCACCGCCAGGATCGCCGGGACCGGCCGGGTCGAGACCGCCGTCGAGATCTCGAAGTTCCAGTTCCCCGACGCCGCCGACGTCACCGACGTGTACCTGGCCCGCGCTGACCTGTTCGTCGACGCGGTGGTGGGCGGCATCCTCACCCGCGGACCGATCCTGCTGGTCGGCTCGTGCGAAGCGGTCCCCACCGTGGTCCGCAACGAGATCGCCCGGACCCAACCGCAGCAGGTCGCGGCGCTCGGCGGGACGGCGGCGGTGTGCGAACAGGTGTTGCGGGAGGCCGCCGGTGAGCGGCCCACGCTGCGCCTGGGCGGCACCGGCCGGGCCCAGACCGCGATCCAGATCAGCCGGTACCAGTTCCCCGGCACCGCCGCCACCGCCTACCTCAGCCGAGCCGACCTCTTCGCTGACGCCGTGGTGGGCGGGATCCTGATCGACGGTCCGATCCTGCTGGTGCCCAACTGCGTCGCGCCGCCGGATCAGCCGTTCCCGGGTGACGTGCGGGCGGAGATCAGCCGACTGTCGCCGAGCAGGGTGGTCGCGCTCGGCGGCGTGCGAGCCGTGTGCGAAGCGGTCCTGGACGCGGCGAAGGCAGCGTGATGACGCCGACGACGAACGGGGTAGGGATGAGGCGCACGTCGATCATCGCAGCACTGGCAGCGGCCCTGCTGCTGGTGATGCCCGGTCTTGCGGCGGCGCAGGCGGTGTACCCGCCGGGGCCGTCCCGGCCGGTGGCGATCATCGTCACCACACCGGGTGCCACGATCACGATCACGGGGTCGAACTGGGGGCCGGGCACGACGGTGACGTTCATCAAGCGCCCGCCTCCGGCGCGGACGCAGGCGAACGCGGCAGCAACCACGACGGGCGCGGGCGGGTCCCTGTCGGCGCCGACGGCGTCGTCTGACGCCCCGTCCGATCAGGAGGTCCTGGGCGCCACCACCGTGGAACCCGACGGGACCTACGAGGCGATCATCACCGTGCCTGACGACGCGGTAGGGGACGTGGAGGTCGTGGCAACCGGGACCGACGCCGACGGTCAGCACCAGACCGAGACGACGGTCCTGGCGGTCGAGGAGGCGGTTGCCGTCACCCCCGCTCCCCGCGGGCCCGCGATCTGGCAGTTGCTGCTGGCCGGGCTGGTCGCGGTGGCGCTGGGCGGTGCCGGGGTGGCCGTGCGACGGCGCCGCCACGCCGGCTGAACCTCCACCGCGACGCACGACCGCCGGCTGGATCCGGCGGGGACGAGCAGCGGGGCGGGGATCAGATCCCCGCCCCGCTCGCCGTCTGAACCGGTCAGCCGGTCAGCCGGCCTTCTCACGCATCGCCGCCACCGCCTCGCTGAGCGCCTCCGGGTCGAGCGCCTCGGCCATCAGGCCGATGTGCTCCTCCCACGCGTCGTCGGGGATGGCGTCCTTCACCTCGTCCTCCAGGACGTGGTACACGGTGAGGCCCAACTGGGCCTCGGCCAGAGGACCGGCGTAGCTGGGATCGCCGAGAACGACCGTCTCGGCAGCGATCTCGGCGCTCTCGGGGTCAGGCGCCCCGAGGATGACGAGCAGGTTGTCGGTGCCGTGCTCGTCCGCCAAGTTCTTGATCGCTTCCTGGCTATCCAGGTCCATGGCCCCCGCCGCCGTTCAGACGAAGCACTCGGTGGCGGTGAACGCCACGTCGCCTCCGGCCTCCTTCACACAGGCTTCGATGGCGGGGCCGGCGACACCGTCGCGCTCACCGATCACGATCACTTGTTTCCCGTCGAACATGTTCCCTCCTTGACGTCCGTTGCTCCCCGTCGGTCGTTCACCCTCCGGCCTCAGGTCAGTTGCTCCAACTCCTCGTTCAGCCACTCCTTGAAGCGTGGCGGCCCGAGGTCGGGGTCGGAGATCCGCGAGACCTCCTCGCCGTCCTGGAACAGGAGGAAGGTCGGCAGGCCCATCACCTGGTGGTCCATGCACCACCGCCGGTTGTCGTCTGCCTTGACCTTCGCGACCTTCAGGTCGTCCCGCTCCTCGGCGATCTCCTCGACGTGGGGCTCGAGCTGCAAGCACGGCTGACAGTCCGGACCCCACACGTCCACCAGCACCAGGCCATCGGACACGATCTCGTCGAAGTTGTCGCTGTTGGCCTCGATCACTGCCTCAGCCACGTCTAGCTCCTTTCTGCGTTGCGTTCCAGAAGCACGCTCATCCCGTCCGAGCTCTGGCTCATCCGCCCGAGGAACAAGCTGCCCTTGGCCATCAAAAGTACCCGCTCGGCGTCACCGTCGGTCAGCCGGGGTAACGCATGTGGCAGGTAGCACAGGGCCGAGGCGAGGTGACCCTGGCTCGGGGCGAAGCCTGGCATGCCGCGCTCAGCCACGAACTCGTCGATCTGGTCGCGGTCGATCTCGCCGCGGCGGGCGGCCAACGCCCCCAGGGTGCGGTAGTTGCGGGTGGCGACGTCTCCCGACCCTTGCGGCTCCATGATCTCGGGGTTGTGCAGCTCGGTGCCGTAGTCGTCGATGTCGAGCATCTTCAGGCCGGCCACCTCGAGGGGGCCGATCGCGAGGTCCTGCAGGATCTGGGGGTTGGACCCCCCGGAGCTGACGCGGTGGCGACCGACGGCGTCGAGGCGGATCCGCGGGGACGCGCCGTCGTCGGCCTCGACCAGGACGGCGGTGCCGCCGATGACGTCCTCCAGGACCGGAAGGTCGTTCTTCAACCCGCCCTGGAACTTCATCCCGAGCTTGGCCTGCGACCCGCCCGCGATGATCGCCACGCGGCGGAACACCCCCGCCACCACCAGGCTGGCAGCCACGACCAGCGCCGGGATCGGCGCCGCGCAGAAGTTCTTCACGTCGAACCCCGACGCATCGGTCAGTCCCGCGACACCGGCGATCGCCTTGGCCATGTTCCCGCCGCCGCGCTGGTAACGGTCCCCCACCGCCTCCTCAGAGCAGGTCAGCGTGTACTGGATCGAGGACGGGTCGATGTCGTGGTCGTCGAGCAGGTGCAGCAAGGCCAGGGTCCCGGTCGCCTTGACCGTGAGGTTCTCCAGGAGGACGGGCGCTGCCAGGGACTCGTCGACGTCATGCGCGCGGCGGATCGCGGCGACGACCCGGTCACCTTCGACGTGCACGGCGACGGCGCCGGACTGGTCGACGGCGGCATCCAGGTCCCCGGCGGCGTCGGTGATCTTGTCCAGATCGATGCCCTTGGCCAGCGGGTGCTCGCCCAGCTTCGCAGCGGTCTGCTCGGCGAAGTCCGGATCGAGGGTGATCAGGTCGAACTCGTCGACGGCAGCCATCAGCCCGATGAACTCGTCCTCGGGCATCAGCTCACCGCGGGGCGCGAAGCGTCCCGCGTCCTCATCGGGGTTGCTCACCCACGGGCGCTCGGGGAGCTCGCGGGGGTGAAGGGCACCCAGGTAGGCATGGTGCGGCCGGTAGGCAACGGCCTCCTCGAAGGTGCGCAGGCTGGCGAAGAACTTCTCGCGCAGCTGCTCGTCCTTGGGCAGCTCCCGCCGCGGTTTCGACCCGTGGCGGACCAGCCCGGGGGTGTGCGCCAGCACGGTGGTAGCCGCAGAGATGACGGCTGAATCACTCATCGTCGTCGCCTTCCTCGCCGTCCATGGAGAACACGGTCGGTCGTTTCACGGGCGTCGAGACGGCCTCCAGTGCGCGCTCCAACACCCGCCGCCGGTACGCCCGTTCCGCGTCGGGTTCCAGCTCCGGGTCGCCGACCGGGTGAGGGATCGCACGCCCCGGCACGATCCTGGGAGCACCCACTTTCTCAGCGATCGAGACCAGGTTGGTGATGACCGCGGTCGGGATCCCCGACCGCTCCAGCTCCTTCGCAAGCGTTGTCCCGCAACGCGTGCCCGTCCCTCAGGTTGCGGTGAGGATCGCGGCTTGCACGTTGGCCTGGTGCAGCTCGGAGGCCCACTCCACCCCGAAGCTACGCGCGGTCGCAACCGGCGTGCCGTTCCCGATCGTCACCAGGTACTGGTCGTGCAGCTTCCCGATCACCCCGTCGCGTTCGAGCTCGCGGGCCATGTCCACCGGCAGGATCCGGTTGGGGTCCTCATCGGCTGCGACCGTCGAGAAGCCCCCGTCGACCGACTCGTACTCGCCGGACTCCAGCGAATCCGTCCCGTCGAGGGGGTAGCGCAGCCACTTGTTCGCCCGCGACGACGGCAGGCCGTCGGGGTTGCCTGCGGGGACGACCGCTCCTTCGGTGACCAGCGCCAGGATCACCTCGGACAGATCCTCGACGGGACCGGCGGGAGTCACCATGTCGAACTTAGGAGCGGGGATCTCGGTGGCGTCCTCCTCGCCGGACAGCCGGCGCAGCAGGAGGTCGAGCGCGCGTTCCGCGGCCCGCTCCTCGACGACCGTGTTCTCCCGCGCGACCCGACCGACCCGGCCATCGTCGGACGTGATCGTCTCGTCCGCGGCGAGCTTCTTCACCGCCGGAGCCAGCCGCTCGAGCGAGTCGCGCATGTCGCGCGACGTGCTGCCGCTGGCGATCACCGGTGCTGGTGCAGCTTCGTCCACACCCGGGTTGTCCTCGTGCATGGCGGCGATCGCCGGCAGGCCTGCCTCCGTCGCGGCGGCGGCCAGTCGGGCGCAGGCGAAGCCGTAGCGTCCGCTGCCGAACGCCGGACCGGCCACGAGCAGGCCGCCGTCGGTTCCCTGGGCCAGCTCCAGGATCTCGTCGATCGCGTCCTCTTCCTGAGTCGCGTAGTCGTCGCCGCAGACGACCGTCGCGACGATCTCGAAGTCATCGCCGAGCAGCTTGGCCAGAAGGTTGCCCGGGCCGACCGGCCCCTCACGCGCCTCCGGGGGCGTGTCGGCGACCTCTTCGCGCCCCACGCCCGCGTAGAACTGGTTGATGTAGTGGACGATGCGGGTCGGTTCGTCAGCCATCACGCAGCCTCCCGGCAGGTCAGGTGCCCCCACCCCAGCGGGTTCAGGGCGCACAGGATCACGGCCACGGGGACCTCCACCTCGGCGGTGGCGTCTGCGTCGGCGTCGTGGAGCCGGTCACCACCGAGCGCGCGCTCCACCGCCGGCAGCGACACCTGCTCGTCGTAGTTGCCCAGCGACACCATCGTGGCGTCGCTCCGCGGAGGGGAAACCACGGGCGTGCCCGTGCCCCCGGGCCCCGACATCTCCGCGAACAGGCCCGCGGTGGGGATGCCGTAGTCGGCCAGTGCGTCGATCTTCAGCGACAGGTCGTTATCGGCGTTCCCGCCACCCTCCTTGGTGATCACCACGGCGTCGAACCCCGCGACCCGGCACAGGTCAGCCGCGCGGGCCGAGATGTGCTCCTTGGCGCCTTGCTGGACGGGCTCGGGCGACAGCACCAGCCCCGCGAACGCCAGGTCGCCGCCGTGGCGGCGGCGCAGTGCCGCCACCACCGGGTTGTTGGCGTGCATGTAGCTCGGGTTGCGCAGCGCCGGATGGCCGTACTGGCCGCTGACCACGATGCCGTCGTCGAGCTCGTCGGGATCGACCAGCGTGGGCAGGCAGTTCGCGAGCGTCTTGCCGTAGACGAAGACGTCCTTGAAGGAGCCCTGGGTCTGCAGGTTGATGATCGCCCCGACCCGCGGCAGGTCACCGACCGGTCCCGGAGCGGGCGGCTCCTCGACCGTGTCGGGTTCCGCCTCCAGCGCCGCGTCTCCCAGATGGGCCGCCAGGCGGAGCAGCCCCCGGCGGATCGCGTCATCGACCGCCTCCCAGCTGGCGTCGTCGGCTTTCTCGAACTCGACGACGATGTTGTGCGTCGAACCGAACGGGGACAGGTCGGACGCCGGGCCCGACATGTCGATCAGGCCCTCCTCGAGCCGCGGGAGGAAGCCGGCAGCCAGGACGGCGGCGCCGCGAAGGACGTGGGTCTCCTCGCCGCGGGGCTGGTCGACATCCGCGAGCCACCCCGGGTAGATCCCCCCACCGCCGGGTCCCTTGCTCCGCGGTTCGACGACGTCGAGGGGCTTGACGATCCGGACGCTGTCGCCCGGCGATGTCACCGACACGCGCACTTGACCGAGCGCCGGGTGGGCCACGATGTCTTGGGCTTCGTCCCGGGACACGGTCAGGCGCCCGTCGCTGTAGCTGGTCGCGTCCCCGAGCTCCACCTCGCGGACGTTGTGGATCATCCGCTGCAGTCCCGCCACTGGTCCCTCCGGTCGTCGCAGGCTCCGCTGGAGGTTCGGTCCCTCGAGCACACTCCACCGTAACGCTGCGACCCCATCACGCACCGGCCACCCGCTCCGGTCATCCGTCCGGAGCCGTACTGACCCCCGGCACGCGGTCGCACGTCAACGCCCAGTTACACTGATTTCCGACATTATCGGTAAAGGCGACGCCGGGAGCTGCCGAGGTGGTCCGCAAGTTCGAGGAGGATCCCGTGACGGGACGTTCACCGGGTACAGATACCACAGCATGAACACCGTCTTGATCGTCGACGACAGCGCCAGGGACCGTGCGTCCCTGGCCACGCTGCTGGGCCGTCACGGCGACCATCTCGTCCTGGAGGCCTCCAACGGGGCGGAAGGACTCGGCCTCGCTCGCGTGGAGCGGCCGCACCTGATCGTGACCGATGTCATCCTGCCCAAGGTCAACGGCTACGAGCTGATCCGGGAGTTGCGCGCAGACGAGGTCACCGCAGCGATCCCCATCGTCGTCTACGCGGCCGACTACGTCAGGGCAGAGACGCGCGACCTCGTGGCGGCGTACGGCGTCACGAGCTTCATCAGCAAGCCAGCCGAGGAACGCACCGTCCTGGCCAGCGTCGAAGCAGCGTTGGCCGAGCCACGCCCGACGGCCTGCCGGTCCGACCCGTCGGTCGACCGCCAGCAGGTCAGGTTGCTGAGCGAGAGGCTGCTCGAGCGGGTGCGCGAACTCGAGCTCGCCAACCTGCACCAGGAGACGCTGCTGACCTCGACCCTGCGTGTCCAGGACGAGGAGCGCGAGCGGATCGCGTGCGACATCCACGATGACTCGATCCAGGCGATGACAGCCGCCGCTATGCGTCTGGGAGTCCTCGAACGGC
Source organism: Actinomycetota bacterium (assembly GCA_019347675.1). Lineage (NCBI taxonomy): Bacteria > Bacillati > Actinomycetota > Actinomycetota bacterium. Next base: position 32,807 of record JAHWKW010000011.1, read on the forward strand.
ACCTGAACGGTCCCGAAGGCCGCGAGCGGTTGAAGGCTGTGGAAGGCACCGTCCGCGAAGCGATCGCACGGCTGCGCCACCTGCTGTTCCAGCTGCGACCGCCCGAGCTCGACGAGCATGGGCTCGCCACCGCGCTGGACAGCTACCTCTCCCACGTGGCCGATGACGTCGGCTACCGCTACGAACTCGAGAACCTCCTCGAGAGCGAACCGAGGATCGAGACCCGACTCGCCCTGTACCGGGTCGCTCAGGAGGCCCTGTTCAACGTCGCCAAGCACGCTGGCGCATCGCGGGTGCATGTCGTGCTGAGCGAACGCGACGATGGCTACGCGATCCGGATCCGGGACGACGGCGTGGGCTTCGATGTCGCAGCGCAGGGACGGTCGCGTCCCGGGCACCTCGGTCTCTCGTCGATCCGCCACCGGGCCGAACTGGCGGGCGGCACCTGCCGCATCGAGAGCCGTCCGGGGGCGGGGACCACCGTCGATGTCTGGATCCCGGGGACAGCTGGGTGACGGCGTCACGCATCAGGATCCTCGTCGCGGATGACCAGGTCTCGGTCCGAGCGGCGCTGATCGAGGTGCTGTTCGACGACGGCGGCTTCGAGGTGGTGGCCGCCGTCGGGGACGCCGACGCTGCGGTTGCGGCCGCGCGCGACGAGCAGCCCGACATTGCGGTCCTCGACGTCCGCATGCCTGGCTCAGGCGTGGCAGCGGCCGGCGGGATCCGGGCCGTCTCGCCTGACACACGGATGGTCGCGTTCTCGGCGCACCAGGACCGCCTCTCGATCATGGAGATGCTCCGTGCCGGCGTGGTGGGCTACCTCGTCAAGGGGACACCCAACGATGAGATCCTCGCTGGCCTGCGCCGCGCGGCCGAAGGACTGGTGATCCTTCCGCAGGAGGTCGCTGCGCAGTTCATGGACGAGTTCACCGCCCACGTGCAACAGAACCACCGTGCCAACCGGCTACGGCGGGAGAGGGAGCAGCGGATCCGGCAGGTCCTGCTCAGCCGGAGGGTGGAGCTGGCCCTCCAGCCGATCTTCGACTTCAGAGCGCGGACCGTGGCCGGATACGAGGCGTTCGCCCGGTTCCCTCAGGAACCGCGACGCGGACCAGCCGCCTGGTTCGCCGAGGCGCGCTCCGTCGGGCTCCAACTGGACTTGGAGCTCCTCGCCGCCCGGGTGGCTATCGCTGCCCAACCGAGGCTGCCGGATGGGACGTTCCTTGCCCTCAACGCCTCACCGAGTACCGCCGCCAACGACGCCTTCCACGCGGCTGTCCTTGGCGCCACGCCGCAGCGCACGGTGGTGGAGATCACCGAGCGGACCCGTGTGTTCGACCAGGATCGTCTCAACCGTAACCTCGAGCCGCTGCGATCCGCGGGCGTCCGGATCGCGCTCGACGACGCAGGAGCGGGGTTCGCGAGCCTCCGCCACCTGGTCCAGCTGGGACCCGACATGATCAAGCTCGACGTCGCGCTGACGCGGGAGGTTCACAGCGACCGGGCCCGTCGGGCGCTGGCTCGGGCGATCGTCTCGTTCGCGGCGGAGACGGACGCATCGATCGTTGCGGAGGGGATCGAGCTGGGCGCCCAGCTGCGGACCTTGCACGACCTGGGGGTGGGCTACGGCCAGGGCAACCTGCTGGCCGCTCCTGCCGTGCTCGATGAGCTTCTGGCCGCTCACCCGAGCATGCCTCAGGTGCCGGGGGGGTGAATGATCCCCTCTCGGACGGCCCGGGTCACCGCCTCGAGCTTCGAGTGCGCCTCAAGCTTCCTGAGGATGCTCTGGATGTGGTTGCGGACGGTGTTCACGCTGACGAAGAGCTGTTCGGCGATGTCCCGTGTCGAACGCCCCGCCGCCACGAGCCGCAGGACCTCCAGTTCACGTGGGCTCAAGGCCGCCGGACCGCGGCGGGTGGTGTGCAACCGCGGAAGCAGTCTCGCCAGCAGTGACGGGGGGATCGTGGCCTGTCCGGCGTGGGCGGCCCGGACGGCGGCCACGACATCCTCGGCCGCCATGTCCTTGGTGACGTAGCCGGAGCAGCCGGCCTCGACCGCAGCGGCCAGCACGGCGTCGTGGGCCGAGGCGGTCACCATGACGACCGACGTATCCGGCAGGTCACGTCTGATGTGGGCGGCGGCCTCGGCCCCGTCCCCGTCGGGCAGGCGGTAGTCCATCAGCACGACGTCGGGTCGGTGACGGATCGCCGCGATGCGCGTCTCCGCCACCGTCCGGACGTGTCCGACGACCTCGATGTCGTCCTCGGCCCCCAGGACCTCGGTCATGCCCTGGGCGACCATCACGTGGTCCTCGACGATCATCACCCGGATTATCCCCATCGGCCCGGATCGTACCGATCCACGGCATCCGCCGGGCCGATCACGTGCGAACCCCTGTGTCCCGACGGCCCTCCCGGGACAGCGCCCGCCGTCGGTCCACCCCGGGCTAGTCCAACTTGCCTAGTCCCGGGTTGAGCAACGTGCGTCTGCCAGGGCCCGCTGCCAACGACGACCTCTCCGGTCGTACGCCCACAACCGGAGAGATCGATGCAGACCACCACCGCCCCCACAACCGTCTCCACCAACGTCACCCCTCGCACGAAACTGATCCGTCGCCTGGGCCGCAGCGCCATCGTGGCGGCCGCGACGTCCACCACCATCGCGGTCGCCGCTGTGCCCGCGCTGGCGGCACCGACGATCGACCGCTGGACACCGCCCGCGCGCACGCACAACGCCGACTTCGTCACCACCGACGTGCCCTGGTCCGACGGGGTCGTCACCTCAGCGGTGATCCCGGCCGAACAGCTGCCGCTGAGCATGGTGGTGGAGAGCGAGGTCGCCGATCGCCTCGGCCTCGACCGGATCCGTCAGGGCATCGAAGGCTGGAACGGCATCCCCGGCTCGCGCTTCGGCGCACGTGTCGCCGGCGTGGTGAACACCGGCGCGCGCAGCGCCCAGAACGACGGCGTGCACCGGGTGTTCGTCGACGGCCGCTGCCAGGGCGACGAGTTGGCCTGGGGCTACCTCAACGGGATCCGCGCCGAACGTCGGTACGGGACCAACGGCAGCTACACGATCGACGGCGACATCGGGGTCTGCTCACGCCTGCTGAACAGCCCGGACAAGACCGCGTCGACGCTCCGCCACGAGCTGGGTCACCTGCTGGGACTCGGCCACATCGACGCGTCCTGCCGGATCATGTCCGCCCGCCACGACTCGTGCGAGTCGATGACCGCAGGCGACCACAACGCTGTCCGCTACCTGTACTCGACCCTGCCGCGTCTGGCCGGACCCACCCGCACCGAGACGGCAGCCCGCACCGTGTACGCCACCCGCCCGGGTGCCAACGCTGTCGCGACCGTCGTCTTGGCCGACGGCTTCGGTGGGTCGGCCCTGCCGGTCGCCGCAGCCGCGTACGCAGGCGCGATCGACGCCCCGCTGCTGCTGGGCGACGCCAGCTGCACGTCAGGTTCCGTCGGGACGGAACTGCGCCGCGTGGCGCGGCCTGGAGCGACTGTCGCGCTGGTCGGTGCGGCCGTGGCCGGCTGCTCGACAGACGTGCGATCCCAGGGGTACAAGCCGGTCGTGCTCGGGGATGTCGCGGCGGTCGCTGACCAGCTGGCCGCCGCCCGCCGGTCCGACACCCTCTTCGTCGTCCGCGGTCCGTTGGGTGACGGCAACCTGCCCGACGGTCTGACGGCCGCGGCCGCCGCCGGACGGCTCGGCGCACCGGTGCTGTTCACCAACGGTGGGCAGCTGGCGTCCGAGACCACGTCCTTCCTCAACCGGCATCCGCTGGTTCGGCGCGCGGTCATCGTCGGTGGCGAGCAAGCCGTGCCCCAGTCGGTGGTCGACGAGCTCAACCGGCGTGGCATCACCAGCACCCGCCACGGCGGTCAGGACCGGATCACCACCGCCCTGGCGGTCGCCGACATCCCCGGCGCCTTCGCACCGCGATCAGCCGTGGCCGTGGCCGCTACGGACAAGTGGGCCGACGCCATCTCGGGTTCCGCGATCGGCGCAGCGCGTGGCTGGCCAGTGCTGCTCACCCCACCACACGAGCTCGACGGGCGGGTGGCTGGCTTCCTCGCCCACAGGGCGACCGGCGGCTACATCCTGGGAGGCCACGCCGCCGTGTCGGACGCCGTCCACATCGGGGCCTCAGCCCAGGTCCGTTAGCTGAGGGGCACGGACCTGAAGGTCGCGGGTGGGCCGATCGGCCCACCCGCGACCGCTTTTCGTCTCGTGGCGGCTGATCACGATAGGCATTTCGAGGCCACGCGGATGCGACCCGGCACTAGTCCGGACATGAGCTTCAAATTGGGTCCTGTGGGCCATCAAGAGCTTCGTGCCAGGCGGTCGACAACGAAGCTGTCCGCGATACGGGAAACCCGCCAGAGGTGGGGACGCAAAGCCAGGGAGCCCACGGGTCAGCCCGGCCACGAACGAAGAGGCAACGACATGCGTAACAAGACACGTTTCAACGGCCGTGTGCTGCTGGGTGCAGTGGCGATCACGGCGCTCCTGGGCGGGAGCGCGTTCACGGCCAGCAACACCATGCCGGCGTCCACCAAGGCGGGTACTGGCAGCGTGACGGCTTCCGGCTACACCGCCACCAAGATCGACTACACGCTCGACTCGACCGACCCCAGCCTGGTGTCGCAGGTCGACGTCAACGTCAGCGGGACCGTGCCCACCACCAGCAACGCCAAGGTCCAGCTGGCCTCGGCAGGCAGCTGGTACGGCTGCACCATCGGCGCGCTCGTCAACCCCGACGGACTGGCCAACAGCGGCGACGAGTACTCGCCGCTGACCTGTACCACCGCGGGAACCAAGACGTCGGTGTCTTCGACCCAGGACGTCAGCCTGGTCATCGTCGACTGACGCCAGGTGACCTCCAGCTAGCAGCTGACCAAGCCGTGGCCCGGCCCGATGCGGGTCGGGGCCACCGCCCAGTATCGGGCCACCGCCCGGTCAAGGAGCGAACATGATGGGCATGCGGATGGGCGCCGGCGCGGTGGGTGCCGTGATCGTGGCCGCTGTGGCGTGGCTGCTGGTGGGCCCCCAACAGCTGGGTGGACCGATCGCGGTCGTGTCCACCTACGGCCACAGCATGGCCCCCACCTACCAGGCACACGACCTGGTGATCATCCGCCGCGCCGGCAACTACCGCGTCGGCGACGTGATCGCCTACCGCAGCGGCGAGCTGGACACCGTCGTGCTGCACCGCGTCATCGACCGCGACGGCGGCCGGTTCGTCACCCAAGGAGACAACAACGACTGGGTCGACCACGACCGCCCCACCCGCGACGACATCCTCGGGAGGGCGTGGCTGTCGGTGCCCCAGGCCGGGCGTGTGCTCAACCTGCCCATTCCCGCCCGTCTCGCCGTGCCGTTGGTCCTCGCAGTCGGCGCCGGCGGCGTCGCCGGCCGTCGAGCCGGTCGTCGCACCGGTCGCAGACCGCAGCGACACCACTCCACCACCGCGCCGCTTCACAAGACCAGCCGCACGGACGCTTCGCACCGCGCCTGGGACGGGCGTCCCCGTCAGCTTGTGGCGATCGCAGCTGCAGGGCTGGTGGTGGCCGCAGCACTCGGAGCGGTGGCCTTCACCCGCCCCACCCGACAGCCGGGGACGGTGGCCTTCACCCACCATGCGACATTGGACTACACCGCCGTGACCCATCCCGGGCCGGTGTACCCCGACGGCAAGCTCCACACCGGCGACCCGATCTTCCTCCGCCTGATCGACGACGTGGCCCTGGCGTTCACATGGCGGCTCGACGGCCCCGCTGCCGCCGACATCACCGGCTCGGGTCAGCTCCTGGTCGAGATCACCGACGCCAGCGGCTGGCGCCGCACGTTGCCCGCCGGCAAGCGCACATCGTTCACCGGCACCCACGCCACCCTCGAGGGCCGGCTCGACCTGGCTGCGCTGCGGGCCCTGGCCGGGGAGGTCCACGCCGCCACGGGCATGGCGGGCGGCGGGCAACTGCTGGATGTGACGGCCGACCTGCAGCTCGACGGCACGCTCGCCGGGGCACCGCTGTCAACCAGGTTCGCTCCGACCGTCACCTTCCAACTCGACGACCTGCGGATGGTGGTCGCCACACCGTCAAAGGCGTCCGGCGACGACCCTCAAACATCCGGCGGCGACGACGACACCACGCTGACCTTGTCCGACACCGGTTCGGTCACCGTCCCCGACCAACGTGCAACTCGGCTCGAGATCGCCGGCCGCGGCATCGCGGTGGGGGCCGCCCGCGTCGTCGCGGTCGCCGTGGCAGGGGCCGCGCTCACAGCGGCGGCGGCGGCCGCCCGGGCGGCGAGACGCGACCGCCAGCACACAGAATCCGACCGCATCCATGACCGCTACCGCCACCAGCTGCTGGACGTGGCCGGGATCGCCCCAGCGCAGGGCCGAACCCAGGTTGAGGTCACCACCATGGACGCGCTGGCTGCGCTCGCGCAGCATCTCGACCAGCCCGTCCTACACCTAGCCACCCGGGACGGCACCCACCTGTACCTGGTGGAAACCAGCGCGACGCGCTACCGCTACCGACCCCGCCACCCATCCCCCACCGCGGTCCCGTCCCACAGCCCCGCACCGGTCGCCGAGGCGCAACGACGTGGTGACGCCGGGCCCGACCACACGGCCGCACCACGGCGTTGAAGGTGCGTGGGTCGTCGACGCGACACCGCGCTTATCGGTTCATGGCGGGCTAGTCACGGCAGGCCATCTTCGGGCCCCCCCGTAACTCCCGCGCCCCGTTCGACGCATACACGACTGTGAGTCACGGGCAACCATGCACCGTGGCCGAAGCCCAACGGGAGACGCACAACAATGCTCGAGACACTCTTCAGTGCGCTGAGCGCCAAGGTCGTTGCCGGTGCGGTCAGCGCCGTGACCGCAGCCGGCCTGGTCGCAGGCGCCACCGGACAGCTCCCCGACGCCGTGCAGGACGGACTGAACGAAGCCGCTGCGCGCATCGGGATCTCGGTCCCCGCCGGCAGCCAGGACGAGCCGGTGACCACCACCACCGAAGAGCTCAAGCCTGACACGGTCGGCACCGAAGAGCTCGACAGCAAGGAACCCGTCCGCGATCAGCAGGTGAGCGGCGAGCGCGTCCGCGAGGAGGGCGAGCGCAGCAGCACCGCTGAGGCCGTGCGTTCGGTGATCGACGAGCACCACGGCGAGCCGGGCGAGTTCGGCAAGTCGCAGTCGCAGTCCGATGACCCCAGCGAGTTCGGTCGTGCGGTGTCCGACACCGCGTCCGACGGTCGGGCGTCGGCAGGCCGCGACGCCGGTACCCGCGGCACCACGGTCGCCGACGACAAGGGCCGCCAGGAGCGGCCCGCCGCGGCCAACCAGGCCAGCGACGCGCGCCCGCAGGACCCGCCGGCGGACGTCCCCGCCAACGAGGCCAGCGACGCCCACCGCCCGCAGAACCCGCCGGCGGACGTCCCCGCCAACGAGGCCAGCGACGCCCACCGCCCGGACAACCCCCGCGCGGATGCCGGTCAGGGCAAGCGCCCCGACAGCGTGGAGCCCCCCGCCCGCCCGTAACCGACGCGCGGCAGGATCCCAGCCGTCCCGTCGGCCGGACCCCGGACGACTCGTCCGGGGTCCGTCCTATACCGGTGGGGTGGCCGGACGGAAGCGCTAGGCGGTCACGATCCGCGCGGCGTCACGGACGAGGCCGACGAACGCGGCCACGGCGACCGCGACGATGACGGTTCGACCGCTGATCATCACGGCCTGGCCCCCGAGCCAGGCAGGGCGGCGCCCGGCCGCCAGCGTGCCGAAGATCGCGAGGAGGACGGCCACGGCCGCCACGACCGTGAGCCCAGGGCCGCCGAGACCGACCATCACGGTGACCATCGCCAGCCCCGACCAGCCCACCAGTGCCGCGCCGACCGCCAGGACCCTCGGCAAACGCAGTCGTGCGAGCCACTCCACCGCGCCAGGGAGGACCAGCGCGAACGGCACCGGCAGCATCGCGAACATCGCGACGTTCAGCAGGCGAGGCTCCAGCTCGGTGAAGTCACGGTTGTTGGGGTCGATGAGCAGGCCGCCGACCAGCGCCACCAGCAACCCCGCGAATGCCAGCCTTCGTCGCCAGCCGCTCCGCGGCAGCCAGTGGCCCACAAGCAGGTACACCAGCGCGCTGACGAGGCCGAAGGCACCTCCGGCCAACACCAGGAAGCCGGTTCCCTCCACCGTCAGCGCTCCGATCACGTAGCCGTTCTCGGTGAGGCGGCCACGGACGGTGGGGCCGGCCGCGAGCGTGGAGATGCGCATCGCCAGCCGCAGGCCCAAGCCGTCGGTCAGCATGCCGACGACGATGCCGGACATCCCCGTGGCGAAGATCCGCTCGCCACCGCGGACGAGCAAGGTCCCGGCGGGTCCTGGGGTTGGGTGCTGCCGCGATCGACGTCACGGGCACTCCTTCTTCACGTCGTCACTGGTGGGATATGACACCTCTACCGAGACCGTGAGTCGTTCACCCATGAACGCGGGTCACGCAGCAGCCAGACGTCGGCCACGTAGCCCGACAGCAGCAGGACGGCGCCGTCCGCGCGATGCGTCCCCGGATCCATGCGATCGCGCCGAGTCCCACGGTGCTGGCTGCAGCGAGGGTGACATCGTCGGCGGCGAGCGGTCGGGCGAGTGCCGCGACGCCGAGGGCTGCCGTGGCGTTGTCGATCACCGATCCCAGGATACCCGCGGCGGCGAGTTCGGGAATCCCGCGACGTAACGCTGCGGGGATGAGCGCGACGGACTCCGAGGCGGTGGCGAGCGCCACGACCGTCAGGCTGGCGACCGACCCGCCGACGCCGGCCGAGATCACGAGCCGCTCCGCTCCGAGGACGGCCAGCACCACCAAGGCTGCGGCGCTGGCGGCCAGGGCCGCAGCGGCGTAGCTGCTAGCAGCAGCCCGACCGCGATCGTCCACTCCGTCAGCCACGCCTTGCATCCCCTCGACTCGCCCGGATTCACCCCGGTTGGAATATGAGACCTCTGCCAGTCAAGGCCGGCGTACTGTTAGCCCGAACCGGGTGGGCGATAGACCGTGCCCAACGACGACGAGGAGCAGCGTGACCGACGTGCGCGATGCCGCCTCGCTCGGCATCGATGACCAGCGCCGACTGCATCAGCGGGCCTCGCGTCTGCAGTGGTTCCTCGTCGTCTACAACGTGGTCGAGGGAGCGGTCGCGGTCACCGCCGGCATCCTCGCTGGCAGCGTCGCCCTGATCGGGTTCGGGGTCGACTCCGCCATCGAGGTCATCGCCGACGGCGCGGTGGCGTTGCGCCTGCGCCGGGCGGGCGTCGAAGCCAGCGACGAGGCCCGCGAACGTGCCGAACGGCAGGCGCTGCGGGTCGTGGCCATCACGTTCTTCGCGCTGGCCGTCTACATCGCCGTGGAAGCCGGCAGCACCCTGCTCAACGGCGAGGAGCCCGAGACCTCGGTCGTCGGGCTCGTCCTGTCAGTGCTGTCGCTGCTGATCATGCCCGCCACCGCGCTCGCCCAGCACCGCACCGGCCGACGTCTGGGCAGCCGCGCGGTGCTCGCCGCCGCCGTCGAGACCTGGGTGTGCGCCTACCTGTCCCTGGCACTGCTCGTCGGCATCGGGCTGCACTTCGCGTTCGGCTGGGCGTGGGCCGACCCCGTCGCGGCCCTGGCGATGCTGCCGGTCGTGATCTGGCAGGGCTTCGAGACCCTGGAAGAGGCCCGCGACAACGACGACGGCTAAGACCGCTGCGGCTCGGACGGCACCGCTTCCACGTCGGACCGTTGGCTGCGGGCCTCGGCCCTCGTTCGGCCGGGTGGCTCCGAGGGTCGGGAACCGCGACCGGGTTCCGCCCGCGGGTCGGCCGGGGGCGGGCCTGATGGCTGTGATGAGGGCGCCTCCGACCTGCCCGTAACCGGCGCGCCACCGCCCGGTTCCGGCTGGGAGGGCGGCGCGCCCTGGTCGCGGTCGGGAGCAACGGGCTGTGGCTGGTGCGTCCGCCGATCGGCGGATCCGGTGTTGCCGCCTGTGCTGGCACCACCTTGCTGGTCGTTGCCGTTCGCGGGCTGGCCACCGGAGGCGGGCTGGCCACCGGAGGCAGGCTGACCACCGGAGGCGGGCTGGCCACCGGAGGCAGGCTGACCACCGGAGGCAGGCTGGCCACCGGAGGCAGGCTGACCACCGGAGGCAGGCTGGCCACCGGAGGGTGTCGACGCACCGGGGTCCGTGCCCGGCGGAGGATCCGGCTCGGACGGTCCCGCCGGCGGAAGGCCCGCACCGTCCCCCGGTCCTGTCGGGTGAGGGGCCGGTTCGACCGCCGGGGCGCCGGGATGAAGCCCGCCGGGCTGCTGTCCGCCGACGCGTTCCAGGACCTGCTCCAGTGCAGCACACCGGCTGCCACGCACGTCGGGGTCGGTGCACTCGGCCGCCGCCAGCGCGCGGAGGACCTGCAGTTGGGACGCCATCGCGCCCCGCAGCCGGGCGGCGTCCGCATCGCCACCTTGCGGGTCGAGCCGCTGCAACTCGTCCGCGGCTGCGGCCAGGAGAGCCTCGAGGTTGGCCGCCACCGCCTCGATCAGGGCAGGGTCCGCCCCGTCCGCTGACAGCGCGGCGAGCTCGCCCAACCGCCGGGCCGCGAACGCCACCTGCAACTCGGCCCGGCGCAGGGGGTCGTCCACCAGATCCAGCCGTCGTTCTTCGAGCCACAACCGCGCCGGCCACAACGCATCGCCCGGTTGTGCGGCCCAGGCGAACGCGCCCGTCGCCGGAGCGGTGAACAGCAGTAGGGCCACCATGGCCGGGACGAGTCGGCGAATGCGGAAACGAGGCCGGCGTCGCCGCGGGAACCCACGGTGCACGCGGGGCCCGCCGCGCCGCCGGTCGGCGCGACCCGAACGGCGATCAACCGCCACGGCGCTCCCGGGTTGGGATTTGGCGCGCCCCTTCATCTCGGTCGCGGTGGCCACGAGTACGCGGTGGTCTGCCGCGACCTCCCCTGCTGTGCGCGCGATCCCGATGGACAGGCTCAACAGCAGACCCCGTCGGCGCCCGCCGCGCCGGTCCTCGAGCGCCATCCATCCCCGGGCGGCGTCGTCCGGATCGTGGAAGCCGGCCGCCCGCGCGTCGAAGGCGGTCACCACCGCCTCGGCGACGGTGATCGCGTCGTCGGGATGGGTGATGACGACGAAGTCGTCGCCGCCGACGTGGCCGACGAACATGTCGTCCTGGTCCTCGGTGACCTCACGGAGGATGTCCGCCAGTCCCGCGATCACCGCGTCGCCGCGAAGGAAGCCGTAGTGGTCGTTGTAGACCTTGAAGTGATCCAGATCGCAGTACAGCAGCGCGGTCGGTTGCCCGGCAGCGGCCCTGCGCTGCAACTCGGCGTCGATCGCGCGGTTCCCCGGCAACCCCGTCAGCGGCGAGGCGCCGCGGATCGCGCGTGTGCGGCCCAGCAGGCCGGCCACACGGGCAGACAGTAACGCGGCGTCGAACGGCTCGACCGAGACGACCTCGTCGGCCTCGACCGTCAGGCGCCGGTCGCGTTCCGCGGACGAGCGAGCCACCAGGACGACGATGCCGGGGTTGCTGCAGCGCCAGTCGCTGCGCAAGGCCCGGCACAACTCGACCGCAGCGTGGTCGTCTCCGAGCGAGCCCACCAACGCCAGACTGGGACGGAAGCGGACGGCGAGGTGGAGCGCGCCTCGAGGCTCGTCCGAGTCGAGGGCCTCGATCCCGTGAACGGCGAGCGCCTGCACGATCTGCTCACGGACGCCGGGCCGTGCGTCGACCACGAGGACCAGCTCGCGCTCCTCGGCGGGGGCGCCCACCGTCCCAACTTGGTCCGACAGGTGATCGGACAAACCACACCGTCCTCTCGCCGCCCAGGAACGGTCGGTGCTGCAGTCGCCGATCGCCGAGGGCGGTTCCCTCTAGAGATCGGTCAAGACGGGCACGACCTTGAGCCGTTGATCGCCGCACTGACTGTCAGCCCCCGACCGCCGGACCGCCGGACCGTTGGCGCACAGGCTCGATGCCGAGATCGTGGTACGTCAGCACCGGGCGGTACGGCACGTCCTCCCGCTCGAAGAACGAGGACGCCGCGTCGCCACGGTCGAGCAACGCAGAGGCCACAACCACGTTGGCGCCGGTTGCGCGGACGCTGTGGTAGGCCTGCTGGATCGAACCGCCGAGGCTCACCACGTCCTCCACGAGGAAGACGCGGTGGTCTTGCGTCAGCACCGCCCCCTCGATCAGCTTGTTGGTGCCGCGACCCTTGCGTTCCTTGCGGACGACGAACCATTCTGTGTCGGACAGGATCGCCGCGCCGTAGGCCAACGGGTCGGCTCCGAGCGTGAGCCCACCGACGGCGTCGAACCTGATCCCCTCGGCGACGGTGATGGCGATGAGTGCCCGGCACGCCAGCGCCAGGTCACGGCCCTTGGACAGGGCTTCCTTGACGTCGACGAAGTGGTGGCTGAGCTGGCCCGACGACAGTCGGATCGGCTCTGCAAGACGTCGGTAACCGCGCTCGCGGACCACCTCGAGCAACCGTTGACGCAGGTCAGGAGGTTCGGAGGCGGATCGCCTGACCTCGCTCAACGCGGACGGGGCACCATGCCGGTGCGGGACCCGCCGCGTTCTGCCATCTTCGGCCTCTTCGATCGCTGATCGACAAGCAGCCAACCCCGCGAGCGTGCGATCCGCGGATCTCGGCGACGTCTTTGGCACCAGCGAGGCTAGCGGCAGCCGCCAGGCTGCTCGCCGAGTCGCCGTCGAAGAGGGACCACTCCGCGGGTACGGTGCCGCCGGGCTCGCCTCGGGGGGACAGCAGTGACCGACCATCTCATCGCACCGCACGGCGGGCAGCTCGTCGACCTCGTGGTGGACGCCGACCGGGCCGCCGACCTCAAGAAGCAGTCGCGGGATTGGCCCAGCTGGGACCTGACGGAACGGCAGCTGTGCGACTTCGAGCTGCTGGCCACCGGAGGGTTCTCGCCGCTGACCGGTTTCCTCACCCGCGCCGATTACGAGTCGGTGTGTGCCTCGATGCGCCTCGCCGAGAGCGTCGACGGGCGCCCGGGTGTGCTGTGGCCGATCCCGGTCACCCTCGACGTCCCGCAAGACGTCGCACGCACGATCGAACCCGGCACGCCGCTGGCACTCCGCGACCCCGAAGGGGTGCTGCTCGGCGCGCTGAACGTGGTCGAGGTCTGGCAGCCCGACCGCGAGGCGGAGGCCCAGGCCGTGTTCGCCACCACCGACCCGAGCCACCCGGGGGTCGCCCACCTGCTTTCACGCAGTCATCGCTACGACGTCGGCGGGACCGTGGAGGCGGTGCAGCTGCCGGTGCACTTCGACTACCGCCACCTGCGCCACGCACCCGCTGAGCTTCGCCGGCTGTTCACCGAGCAGGGCTGGCGGCGGGTGGTGGCGTTCCAGACCCGCAACCCCATGCACCGCGCCCACGTGGAGCTCACCCGGCGCGCCGCAGCGGGGGTCGAAGCCAATCTGCTGATCCACCCTGTGGTCGGGATGACCAAGCCCGGCGACGTCGATCACTACACCCGGGTGCGGGTCTACCAAGCGGTCCTGGACAAGTACCCGCCGCACACGGTGGCGCTGTCGCTGCTCCCCCTGGCGATGCGGATGGGCGGGCCGCGAGAGGCGGTCTGGCACGCGATCATCCGGAAGAACCATGGCTGCACACACTTGATCGTGGGACGCGACCACGCCGGGCCAGGCACCGATCAGGCAGGGCAGCCTTTCTACGGACCGTACGACGCACAGGAGCTTCTGCGCCGCCACCAGGACGAGCTCGGCGTCGAGATGGTCCCCTTCCGCATGCTCGTCTACGTCGAGGAGATCGGCCAGTACGTCCCGGTCGATGAGGTGCCCGACGGGACGCGGACGCTGTCGATCTCGGGCACGCAGCTACGCGAACGTCTGAACAAGGGCCTCGAGCTGCCCGAGTGGTTCACGTTCCCGGAAGTGGCCGCGGAACTGCGCCGGACCTACCCGCCGCGGAACGAGCAGGGCTTCACCGTGTTCCTCACCGGGCTGTCGGGGGCGGGCAAGTCCACCATCGCCAACGTGCTCCTGACCAAGTTGCTGGAGCTCGGTGGGCGGCCCGTCACGCTTCTGGATGGCGACATCGTCCGCACCCACCTGTCATCGGAGCTGGGGTTCTCCAAGGAGCACCGCGACATCAACATCCGCAGGATCGGGTTCGTCGCAGCGGAGATCACCAAGAACGGCGGGATCGCGATCTGCGCTCCGATCGCTCCTTACGATGCGACCCGCAAGCAGGTCCGCACCATGGTGGAATCCACCGGGGGCGGGTTCGTGCTGGTGCACGTGGCCACCCCCCTGCAGGTGGCCGAGAGCCGTGACCGCAAGGGCCTGTACGCCAAGGCCCGCGCCGGGGTGATCACCGGCTTCACCGGGATCGACGACCCCTACGAGGAACCCGACGACGCCGAAGTCGTCCTCGACACCACCGAGCTGTCACCGGAGGAAGCGGCCAACGCCATCCTGCTGCACCTGGAGCACGAGGGGTACTACGGGGCGCCGGCCTGAGAGTGGCCCGTACCCGTCGTCTCGGCTGCGGGCGGCTCGTGATCGAAGCTCTGTGGCGGTTCGGGCTTCGATGTCGCGTACGGGGCGGGGTGACTCCGGGAGCGCCACGGCGATCACGCAACGAGCTTCAGCCACCGCCGGCGACCGCCGACACATGTCTAGTCACAGAACGGACGAACTGGCGGTTCGGGTCCCACGGCAACGGACCCGGACGCTGCTAGCCACGACCAGGAGCACAGATGGGACGCGCCATCGTCGTGGACGATGACCCGAGCATCCGCAGCCTCGTCCGCCTCACCCTGGAGATGGAGGGCTACGCCGTCGACGACGCCTGCGATGGCCAGGCGGCGCTGGATCTTATCCGCACCACGGAGCCTGACCTGGTCATCCTCGACATCATGATGCCCGCGATGGACGGAGCAACCGTCGCGCGCGCGATCAGGTCCGATCCCGCCTACGACCACGTCGCGATCGTGTTCCTGTCCGCCCTCGTCACCGACGACCACGTCTGGGACGGATGGCGCACGGGAGCCGACTCTTACGTCACCAAACCGTTCGACATCGAGCACCTGATGCGCGAGGTCGATCGCGTACGCAAGGCCCGCGCGGCTCTGGGCCTCGGTGACGCAGGATCCAGGTTGGTCATCGACGAGGCCCAACACGCGACCAGCGCGCCCGACGAGTTGCGGGTCAAAGGGCCCAGATCAGGGGGGTGACCAGCACGGTGGTGATGATCACGACGGCGGTGAGCGGGAGTCCCAGCCGCCAGTAGTCACCGAAGCGGTACCCGCCGAGCCCGTGCACCATGGTGTTGGTCTGGTACCCGATCGGGGTCAGGAACGACGCCGAGGCACCGACGGCCACCACGACCGCGAACGCCTGCGGATCCGAACCGATGCGGGCGGCCACCCCCAGGGCCACCGGGACCATCAGCGCCGCGGCGGCCGCGTTGGTCACCAGCTCGGTCAACATCAGCGTTGCGATCAGCACGGCGACCAGCGCCCCGACCGGTCCCACGGCGGTGGCCACACCCGTCACCGCCTCCGCGGCGCCACCGGCCAGCCCTGAGGCCTGAACCGCCCCGCCGAGGCCGATCGCGCCGGCGATCAGAAGCAGGAGGTCGAGGTCGAGGGCCTGGCGGGCCTCGGGGACGCTCAAGACCCGCGTCACCAGGAGGGCCACCACCGCGGCGAGCGCCGCGTGCAGCAGAGGGAGCGCGCCGCTGGCCGCAGCGACCACCATGGCAGCGAGCACGATCAGCACGAACCATGCGCGCCGATCGACTTTCGGCGGCTCCGCGTCCACGGGGACGATCAGCAGGAAGTCCCGCCGGTCGCTCCAGCGGTCGGCGAAGTCGCGATCGGCCAGGAGCAGCAGCGCGTCGCCGGGTCGGATGCGGACCTCGCCGAGCTTGCCGCGGACCGGTGCACCCGCCCGGTGGATGGCGACGATCGCCGCGCCGTACCGCCCGCGGAAACTGATCTCCTTGGGGGTGCGGCCAGCAGCGCGCGAGGCGGCACCCACCACCACTTCGAACAGCCGGTGGTCGTGTTCGTCGAGGAGGTCGACGTGGCCCTCCTCGGCAGACTTCAGACCCGGCAGCGCGCGCAGGTCACGGACATGGTCGACCTGGCCCACGAAGGTGAGCACGTCCCCGCCGTACAGCACCGCGTCGGGGGCCACAGGCGCGATCTCGTGGCCGTCACGCTCGATCCTCACGAGGTAGACCCCAGCGAGGCTCCGCAACCCTGCGGAGCGCACGTCCCGCCCGTCCAACACCCCGCCCGGCTCGACCTGCATTGCGAAGGTGTAGTCACGTCCGTGTTCGGCGAGCTGCTCGTGGGGGCTGCGACGGTCGGGCAGGACACGCGGCGCGAGCAACGCCAGCACCGCACACCCGGCCACGGCGATCGGCAGGCCCAGCGGGGTGATCTCGAACAGCCCGAACGCGCCAACGCCGGCCTCGTCGCTCAAGCCGGACACCAGCAACGTGACCGATGTGCCGATCGTGGTGATCAGCCCGCCGAGGATGGCCGCGAACGACAGCGGCATCAGGAAACGCGACGGAGGCCGGCGAGCACGTTCCGCCCAGGTTCGTAGCGTCGGGGCAAGCATCGCCACGATCGGGGTGTTGGCGATGACGGCGGATGACGTCGCCACCGCAGGGACGAGCCGTCTCAGCACTCGGCGGTCGGAACGGTCCGCTCCGAGCACGTGGCCGAGCAGTCGCTCCACGGTCCCGGTCGTCTGCGCCGCTCGGGAGACGACCAGCAGGGCGGCCACGGTCAAGGTCGCGGGGTTGGAGAACCCGGCGAAGGCCTGGGCGGCGTCCACGACCCCGACCAGCAGCAGCACCACCACCGCGCTGAGCACAGCCACGGCCGGTGGCATCAGCTCCCGGGTGAGGACGGCCACCGTTACCATCAGCGTGGCCAACGTGAACCCGGCCTCGAAGGTCACCGGTTGGACTCCCTCACGATCCGCGCGGGAGTGTACGGCCGGGGCGTTCAACGAGGCGCGGAGCCGAGCCCCACCGAGACCGGCCGCGAGGCCGGCCTCCCGCCTCCAGACCCGCCGAACGGCGTGGTTCTCGGCATGCGCGGAGTCACTGCGCAGGCGATGATGCATGCTCCGGACGACGTTCGAGGAGGGCCCTGTCCGTGACCGACGACGCGCACCGGGTGACGTTCGCGGAGGTCGACACTGACAACCGGTGCTGGGGTTCGGGCACGACCGGGCTGGGCTGCGACCGTGAGGCGACGTTGGCGGTGGGCTTGTGCCGCGAATGTCACGCCGCGATCTCGACGCGCGTGGAGCAGGGCCGGGCTCCGCGGCGGCCTGCGCTTCCCCCAGGCGGCGTCATCGAGGTGAGCGTCGTCTTCGGCGACGGAGGGGAACTCGTGGACAGGGTCGTCGAGGCCGGAACCGAATTGTAACGAGCGATCCAGGTTCCCTATTCCTGCAAAGACTGTCTATCCATCGGTGCTATCCCCGTCGCTATCGACGGCTTCTTTTTCCCGGCGGTGTAGCTCGTCCTCCAGTTCGAGGATCCGCTCGATGCCAGCGGCGGGGATGCCCTCGTCAGCCAGGCGCATCGCGCGCGCGAGCCGCCCGATGTCATCCCGGGAGTAGCGGCGCTGGCCCGAGGCAGACCGTCCCGGCTCGACGAGACCGCGCTTGTCGTAGCCGCGCACCACCTGCGGATCCACGCCCATCAGATCGGCGACGACACCGACCGTGTACAACGGCTCGTCGGGGGCGTCCAGGGCCTTCTCCCATTCCTCCTCCTCGGAGTTCCCTGCCTCGGACATCGCGATCTTCTCCATTCCGACCCACATGGAGCGGACTCATGCTCCCCGAGCCGCTCCGGCTGGCTGTCTGACGCCTGAAGCGTCCGCTGGCGTCCACGCCCAGGACATCGGTCATCGATTATAGTCGAACTCTAGCTCTGATGAGGATACTTTCCTGATTGCATCGGAACAAACCTTACGACAGGACGTTCCGAGGATCGAGTGAAGCGACGAGTTCAGCGGGGCGGACCCCGCCACGGAACCTGATCGGAGGTGACAACGGATGATCGAACATCGGCCTGCTTGTGGTCCGGGTCGTGGTCGGCGCGCTCATCGCAGGTCACGGGCTGCAGAAGGTCGCCGGCTGGTTCGGCGGCCCGGGCGTGAACGGCCACGCGGAGGCGCTGCGGTCGCTGGGCTACCGACGTCCCCGCACCCTGTCGTGGGTGCACGGCGTGGCCGAGACCGCCGGTGGTGTGCTGCTGGCCGTCGGGTTGCTGACCCCCTTGGCCGCCGCGGCGATCCTCGCGGTGATGCTCAACGCCGCCGTCGTGGTGCACGCCCGCAACGGCCTGTGGGTCCAGCAAGGCGGCTACGAGTACCCGCTCGTGTTGGCTGCCTTGTCGGCCGGCATCGCTCTGACTGGTCCCGGCGCGTTCGCGCTCGACGCGATCACCGGCTGGGACCTGACGGGGGTGTGGGCAGCAGCCGGCATCATCGGCGGACTCGCCGTCGGTGCCGCGGTGCTCGCTGTTCGCCAGCAGCCGCAGCCCGCGGACCAGCACGGCTCGGAACGCCAGGACCCCTCGGAGCGACCGGGCACCCCTGCACACGCCGCCTGAAAGACGTTTGACCACGACGACGCCGTCGAAGACATCACGACGTCAGCAGGAACGAGAGAGGAGTGATGCAGCAGAACGCGAGGACGCCCCCCCTCCCCCGCGAGGATCCGTAGGCGTCACTGTCCCAGCAGCGGGCTGGCCTGGTCGAAGCGCAGCTCACCGACGGCGTGCTGACGGTGCGCCTTCTCGACGTTGGAGGTGGCGATCTCTAGGCGAACCTCGCCGCAGCGAACGCCAGGCTCGCGAGAGTCGCATTCGATCCGAGAATGCTGAAGAACAGCAGCCGGGTGTCGGACTTCATCTCCTTCTGGATCCCTCGCAGTTCCTCGTGCAGCGTGGACTTCAACTCGTAACGCATGCTGTCGAAGCGTTCGTCCATCCGGCCCAGCGTTCGCTCGACCCCGTTGAGACGTGACTCGACCCCATCCAGACGTGACTCGACCCCAACCAGACGCGACTCGACACCATCCAGACGCGACCGGATCCCGCCGAACTCGCCGAGCAGGACCTCTGCCACGTCCACGCCGAGTCTCTCCTCTAGGTGCGCCCACAACCGCGCGCGCCCGAAGTCATCCGCCGACATCCTGCCTCCACGTCACCACAGCGACAAGCGCGATGCTCCTCGTCCGAGGTCGGCAGCGCGAGTAGGACCCGGACACGATTGTGGAAACGGGAGGAGGGCTGGGGACGGCCCCTGCCGCGTCCTCGCCCATGTGGTGATCGAGGTCAGGAAGCCGGCGCGACCGCCCTGCCGTCGGTGACCTGCCAGACGCGGTAGGCCCTGGCTGCGGCCTGCGCCTCGGGGACGACCCACGTCCCGCCGACGACGGCGACGGCATCACGCCCCGTCCGCGCGAGCAGGTCGGCCCGCCTCCGCGCCCGGTCGACGTCCTTCAGGCCCACGCCGACCGACGCCTCGACGACCACGAAGACCTCCGTCCTGTCTTCCCGACGTCGGCCCACGAGCACGGCGTCGGCCCGGCGGAGCTCGTCGGTCTCGTCCTCGGTGAGGTGCCCGTCGGCCACAGCGGCCTCGAGCAGGTCGTCGAGCTCCCGCGGCGACAGGGTGTGCAGACCGCGAGCGATGGTGGACAGGTAGGTATGTGGGCGCTCCCGGTAACGGCGTTCGATCGCGTCACCACGCAGCCAGTCGACGTGTCCGGTCAGCGCCGAGACCTGCTCGGTCAGGCCCTCGACGATCCGCGCAAGCCGGTCCACATACCGACCAAGCTCCTCGAGGCGCTCCTCGGTCCGCACCTGCGCTGCCGCCAGCGCGTCCACGCGCCCCGCCAACGCCTCCAGCCGCTCCTCGGTCCGCACCTGCGCTGCCGCCAGCGCATCGAGAGAACGCGTCACCCGTCCCCAGTCGGTGACGCCGAGCAACTCGCGGAGCTCCGTCTGGCGCTCCGGATGTTCGCGCAGCAGGCGGAGGAGACGGTCGAGTTCGTCGCTGGTCACCTGTCGAGCGTAACCCCGGGCCCACGCCTGGACCGCGCCGTCGTCCTCGGATCCTGTGGAGACCAACGGACGCAGCCCGGGCCGTGGATACGGTCGGGGCGGAGACATCGCGAACGGGACATCGAGTGCGTCCCAAAGACAGGAGAGGGTCGATGCGGTTCAGCGTGTGGCCGGGGCCAACGCAGTCCTGGGAGTTGGTCCTCGCGCTCGCCCGGCGCGCGGATGAGACCGGCTGGGACGGGGTGTGGTTCGCCGACCACTTCATGCCCAACAGGGACGACCCGCGTGGGGACACGCTCGAGTGCTGGGCGACGATCGCGGCGCTGGCCGCCGCGGTTCCGCGTGTCCGGCTGGGCACGCTGGTGTGCGGCAACACCTACCGCCACCCTGCGGTGCTGGCGAACCAGGCCGCCGCGGTCGACGTCATCTGCGGTGGGCGCTTCACCCTCGGGATCGGTGCGGGGTGGCAGCGCAACGAGCACGACCGGTACGGCATCTCGTTCCCGTCGACGCGTGAACGGCTCGAGCGGCTCGATGAAGCGTGCCAGGTGATCAAGTTGCTCACCACACGTGAGCGCGCGGACTTCTCCGGCCGCTACTACGGACTCGACGGCGCCCCGCTGGAGCCCAAGCCCCTCCAGGACCCGCTGCCGCTCCTGGTCGGTGGCGGCGGGGAGAAGGTGACGTTGCGCATCGCCGCGGAACACGCCGACGCGTGGAACACCTGGGGCAACCCGGATGTGATGCGCCACAAGGTCGAGGTGCTCGAAGGGCACTGTGAGGACCTCGGGCGTGATCCGTCGACCATCCAGCGGAGCGCCAACGCGTTCGTCCACGTCCGCCACGACCAGGCCGAGAGCGATCGGTTGCGCGCGAGCGTCCCGGCGAGCCGCTCGATCGTCGGAACGGCCGGTGAGCTGACCGACATGATGGGCGCCTACCGCGCCGCCGGGATCGACGAGTTCATCGTCCCCGATTTCCACCTCGACGACGGCGGCGAGCGCGCCGAGTTCTACGACCGGTTCATCGAGGAGGTCGCAGCGCCGCTACGCGACTGAACTGAACGACCGCGACAGATCGTCTGCGCCACACTCCACGTTCCTGGGACGGAGGTACAACGACCGCCAGCCTCCACGACGACATCGCCGCCAAGGTGGTTTCGATCCGGGCGAGATTGTGCGACGATCGCTGCCGCGTTGCCCTCCTGACTTGTTCTGGCGTTGGGAAGCGAGCACATCCCATGGACCAACTGCGCCGCCCGTTCCTGCTCGTGGCGGTGGCGATGATCGTCCTCGTCGTGCTGGTCGAGGTGGGCAGCCGCTGGGCATCCGGCGGGGCTGCTCCGGTCGCGAGGGTCGCGCAGGTTCCCGGTCTGGAGGAACTTCGCGGCGCAGAAGCCGCATCACTAGCGCGGGTCGCGGAGCCACCCGGCCGGGGGATCTTCGCGATGGCGCTGCTGGACGGGGTACTCGCGTTTCGCATCGCACTGATGGGCATGGCGCTGGTGATCCCTGCACGCGTCCTCGGTCGCGTGCAAGGGATCGCCACGGCGGTCCTGAGCCTCCTGTTCCTACTGGGCGGCATCGGCGGCCTGCTGTTCCTGTTGACCGAGTTGAGCCTCATGGTCGGGCTGTTCACCGCCGCCCCGTTCGGCACGCTGGTCTACCTTGGCCTGTGGGGGTTCTTCCCGCGGGGCGATGCCGCCGCCCTGCTCAGCCTGCTGCTGTTCCTGAAGCTCGCGTTCGTGGTGTTCCTGGTGCTGGCACAGCCGAAATTCCTCCAGGTCAAGGCGCTGGTCGCGCTGGTGGCGACGTCGCTCGTGGCCAACCTGATCTTGGCCTTCCTCCACGGGCTGATTCCCAACCCGGTGACCAGCATCGCCGACGAGATCGGCGCCATCATCGTGGTGATACTGGGGCTGGTCTGGGCTGCGTTGATGTTGGTTGGGGCGATCCCGGGAATCGTCAAGGCAGTGCGGGTGGACCGGGCGCTGGCCCGCTGACGACCTAGTCAGCGAGCGCAAGCGAGCAGTCAGATCCGACGGTGCGGCAGAAGATGGTCGCCGTTGCCCCGTCCTGCCCCACGGGGATCTTCAGCGGGAAGTCCCCGGACTCCGGTCGCCAGTCGTCGATCACGACGTCGTCGGGATTGTTCGGGGCGAGGTCGATCTCCACCGCGGGAACGCTCGGGCGCACCGCCGTCAGGGACAGCAGACGGGTCGGGGCGCCTGCCCGTGCGATCTCGACCTGGCAGCTCGTGAGCGCAGGGATCAGGAACCGTCGGGCCGTCCGGTCGAAGCAGCCGGAAGCGATGTGCTCAGCTTCGACGGCAGGTGCCTGCCGGAGTTGGAAACGTTCCACCCAACCGTGGTCATCGGGATCAACGCTGGCCTGCTCACGGTTCGCGCCCACGATGACGAGCACGACGAACAAGAGGACGACGAGCACGATCAGGACGGTCACCTTCCCAGGCATCGCTTCTCCGGTCTGCTCATCCGCAGTGACCCCCGGTCTGCCGTGATCGGAGAGGACCTGGCGTCGTGGCGCGTGTACCCGGATCCACGGTGAGGAAGCTCACGAGGGCTGCTCCGCGGGAAGGCGGCGGACCTGTCCGGGATCGAGCGGCTGGACGGGTCGGATGGTGGCCTCGGTCGGGACCTCGATGCGGATGCATTCGGCGATGCTGTCCTTCGGGAAGCGGCGCAGCACCGTCACTGTTGTGCGTCCTCGGGGCACGTTGTCGTCACGGTCTATGACGATGACCTCGATATCGTGCCGGGCGAAGCGCGGACACCCTGCCGACAAGCGCACCTCGGCGGATGGGCCGGTCCCGATCGGCTCGTTGCCGCGGAGGTCGATCCAGACGATGTCGAGGGCGTCTGTCGGGTCGTCGTCTTCGACGTCGACCTCAAGGGTGGTGCGCAGGAACTCCTGGTCGCCGTCCGACTCGTTCGCCGTGAACGGGCTGTCCTCCGCCGCCGGCCTGATCTCCGCGATCGTCGGCCCGGGGGTACCCGTGTCATCTGCGGGCAGCGGGCCGTCCCTGGCGACAATCGCGATCACCGTCCCACCACAACCACCGCGGCGACAACAGCGGCGATCCACCAGGGGAACGGACGCGGCGAGCGCCCTTCGGGGACCTCCACGCTGATGCGCTGACTCTCGTGATGGACGTCGTCGGGATCGTCCTCGGCATGGAGCCGTGACGGGAGGCTCTGGGCGTTGCTCAACCACCTTGAGCCGGACGTGTGACGTGCCGGCCGCCGCGTCCGCCGGCACGGCCACGTCCACCGTGAACATCACCGCCTCGTCGACCCCCGCCTCGCGCACCGGTTCGCGGACCGTGTACCAGTGCTCGTGAGCGGGATCATCGGTCAACGCCATCGCACGCATCGTGCGGGCCGCGCCGGTCTTGTTCTGCACGCTGAACACCACCGACCCGGCGCGTGACGCCCCGTCCAAGGGCACGTGGTCGGTCCCGGCTCGATCGTGAAGTAGCTCATGCGCGACCGTCCTCGTCCTGCGGGGCTGGTTCCTCGTCTGGGCCGGCGGTGCGCGGGTAGACGATGTCGTATGTGGCATGCGCGGGGCGTTCGACACGGACGATCCGCTCGATCAGCGGCGCCAGGTGCGCGGCAGCCTCCGGGACGGACACCGTGACGTGGAAGCCCGGATCGGTCGCGTCGTCGACCTGGAAGCCGGAAACGCCGGTGGCGGTCTCCAGGAACAGCAGGAGCCCCTCGGCGGTGCCCCGGCGAGCCGATAGTTGGGGTGCCAGCGCGATCAGGTTGCGCAGACGGCCGAGTCCAGCGGCGAAGCGCTGTTGCGGACCGCCCTCGGCCGCGTCGGCGAGGACCCAGTCAAGGTCCACCCAGCGGCTGAGGAACGGGACCATGTTGGGAGGCGCCAGGTAGGGGTCGAGGTACTCGTCGAGCCGTTCCAGGACGGCTTCGGCAGGGGCGTGGAACTGATCCATCGCGTCGAGGAGAGCGATCAGCGGGCTCCCAGGTTTCAGGGCGGTCTGGTAGACGCCTGGCAGAAGGCGCTGGATGGCCTCGCGTCGCATCAGGTTCTCACCACCTCGACGTCGTGGTCGCCGGACACGAACAGCCACGTGGGAGGGAGCGTGACGGATTCATCGAACTCCGACCGGGATGCCCGCGTGAACTCCTCCCCGGGAGGCGTCTCGGGAGCGCCCACGCTGCGGTAGACGCCAGCCGGGCCTCCGGCCAACAGCATCGACGTGTCCGGGTCGGTGGCGAGCGTCCGCACCGGGTGGAAGCGCCCGACCTCCCGCAACGGCAGGCCCGAATCGACGGCCGGCCGCCACCACCGGCGTTCCTCGCCGCGTAGCGGCAGCCGCTGCACCCCTGCCAGATGGGAGGCACCGAAGGCGTGGTGACCGAGGAAGGCGAGCGCCCAGCAGCTCCCACCTTCCCAGCCGTCACCCAGTTGCTGCCACGTCAACTCCTCGTCCTCGAGGCGGGTCCGGAAGCATCCCTGTCCGGGGCCACCTCCCTCGGCGGCTGTCCCGGCCCACAGGAACGTGGCGTTGCCCTCGTACTGGACCGCGAGGCTGCGGACGTCCTGCCCCTCGAGACCGGCGTGGATGAACGTTCCGGCGCGGCCCTCGAGCCGGGACCGGTAGATGCCCGCCGTTCGCTGGCCAGCGAGCGCGACTGCGAGGTTCCCGCCCGGCTGGGTGTAGGAGACGACACGGTAGAACCCGAGGTCGGGTTGTCCGGGGTCGACCGAGCTGAAGGCGGCGGTGGCTTCCGGCGTGAGCGCCTGCTCGTACAGGCCCTGCTCGGTGGCGAGGAGCAACGCCGGGGTCTCGTCACGCTGGATCCATGCCAGGTCCTCGATCGGGAAGGCGAACTGCGCCACCGGCCCATCCCCCCACGTCTCTCCCAGATCGGTCGAGACGTAGACGCGACCCGCCTCTTCGCCAGCCGGCTGGGTCGTCACCGCGAGGAACCCCGGGCGGCGTCCCAAGCCGATCCGACCGGGCTCGCGCGGGTACGGCTCGATCCTGCGGACGGTCTCCCCTTCGAACCGCCAGAGCGGCTCCCACCCGATGCCGTCGTTGAGGGAACGGAACACGTCGCTGCCGCAGGCCGCATACCAAGCGGACGGCTGGTAGGGATCGGCCGCGACGGCGGTGACGTCCGCATCGGGGACCTCGTCGACGTGCAGCCGGACGCGGTCGGCCCATATCACCCCGGGCTCGGCCAGCAAGATGTCGTAGACGTCCGACACCCGCAGCGCCTGGCCGAACGGCCAGCCGGGCCACGTCTCCCCCTGCGAGGCCCGGACACGCTGACCGGTCGGGAGCGGGTTGATCGTGCGGTGCAGCCGCTCGAGGACGCGCTGGGTGAGCGCGTTCTCGTCCTCGTCCGACCGGATGCCCACCCTGGCACGGACGGTAACCGCCTTGACCTTGGCCCATTTGACGACGCATTCGATGCCGAGCGGCCGTCTGGCCTCGAGCTGGGAGGTGACCTCGGCGAGCCCATGCGGAGTGGTGCGCGCCTCCAGGTCCGCGCTGGTTACCCGTCCGCGGGATCGGACGCCAGGCTCCACATGCGGGACGATCACCACCTCCACCGACCCGCGCGGGGCGTACGACCAGTACTCGCTGCGAGCGAACGCCCGCGCCCGGCTAACCGCCCCGGACCGGCGCGCGATCAACTCGTAGTCGCGCTCAGTGACGGCGCGGTCGCGGGCGTGGAACTCGTGCGGGCCGCGGAGCGCGGCGTTCTCCGCAGACTCGGCGTCCCGTCCCCCGATGGCCCGGATCGGGTTGGTGACCTCGACGCCAGCCACCTCGTCCAGGAAGGTGGTCAGGGTCCCCGGCGCGACGTTTCCCTCCGGACCACCGCCGGTCCGGTACCAGACCAGCACGTTCAGGCCCGGTCCGGGCACCCGGGCGAGCCCCCGGACCCGCTCCGCTGCGCCGCCCGCTCCTGGGGCCGCCAGGTCGACCGCCGGGGCGAACATGATCGTGCCCTCGATCCGGTCGACGCTGTAGACCGCCGCGTCGGGCTCCAGGTCGGCGAAGTGCTCGACCTCCTGCCAGATCCGGTAGGTCCTGCCCTGATGTTCGAGTGCCGCGCCGCGGACCGTTCCCTCGGTGTCTGCGACCTCCACCGCCACGATCAGGTCGTCGTCCGCGGTCATGACCATGGGCGGTCGCGACACCCGGAGGACCTGGCCCGGTTGCCCCGACGTCACGCCGACGTGCTCGCCTTCGACCAGCTCGCAGTGGTACGCGAGCGCTTCGACGTGCTGCTGGCCGGCTGGGATCGCGGTGGCTGCGGTGAGGACGAATACGGGCTGGTCCCCTTCACCGTCGGAGGCGCCGACGCGCGTGCCGCGCGGGATCTCGAGCGACGCCGTCGTCTCCGCGGGATCGGCACGGCTGAACCGGAGCGTCGCCCGAGCGGCTCGCGGCGGGAGCAGCTTCACACCGATCAGGTTGAGGTAGGAGCGGTACGCCTTCTCGGGCACGCGGTTGAGGCGGTAGATCATCACCTCGGTGAGGTGGGCAAACGCCTCGAGGAGGGTCATCCCCGGATCGCCAGGACCCGCCTGGGCGGTCCATCGCGAGCCGGACGACCGGATGCGCTCGAGGGCTTCCTCCAGAAGTTGGAGGAAGTCCCGGTCGTCAAGATCGGGAGTCGGGATCGGCATCAGACCTCCTCCCCGTGCAGGCGCAGCGGGTACACGAACTCGCTCAGCTCCTGCGTCGCGCGCAGCCGGTACCGGATGGTGATGACGAGCGTCTCGGCGTCGGCGCCATCCCGGTTGGCGTCGACGTCCAAGACGTCGATCCGGGGTTCCCATCGGCGCAGGGCTTGGCGCACGTAATGGATGGCCAGACCCGCGGTCGTATCGTTGTTGAGCGCGAACACCAGCCAGTGGATCCGGCACCCGTACTGAGGCCGCATCACGCGCTCGCCGGGGGCCGTCGACAGGAGGAGCAGGATCGACTGCCGGACCGCCGCGGGTCCGTCGACCAGCTCGAGCGCCCCGGTCGGGGCGACCTGCAGGCCAGGGCGGGCCACCCCCGGTTCCCATTCGGGATGGGCGAACCGGAACGAGCTGACGGGACCGCCGTCAGGCATCAGCGTTGAGCAGGGTCTGCCCGGGGGTGCGGACCGAGTAGTGGAAGGTGCCCGGAGGCGCACCGTCAGTCAGTCCCTTCACCGTATCCAGGCACACCGGGTGCCCATCGATCCTGACCAGCGCCGAGTAGCCGGTCTGCACCCGAAGCGTCGTCATGCACGGCTTCTGGCCGGTCAGGGGGTTGAGGTTCGGGCACCCCACAATGGTGCGGTCCTCCGGATCGGTGGCGACCAGCAGCGGGCGTCCCTCCACCGTGACCCACCGCTGGGACGGACGGTTGCGGACCACGCCCAACTGGTGGTCGCACACCACGACGGCCGCGTCGGTCATCGCGCGCATCAACCGCGCTCCAGGTCGATGGCGTCCGCAACGACCGTGATGCGCTTGCCCGGGGCCTCGATCAGCAGGTCACATGCTGCGTGCAACCGGACCTGGTCAGGTGTCAACTCGACGAAGCTCCCGGCAGCGTTCTGCACGCGCACCCGATCGGCGGTCTCGTCGAGGACGATGCGCTGCCCCGCCCGCGTGGTGAACGTGTACCGGCGAACCCGACCGTCCTGCACGCCGGCGTCGGGCGCCGGCTCCGAACCGTACAGGCCGCCCACCACCACGCCCCGCGCCGGGTCGCCGTGCGGCAAGGCGACGAGCACGCGATCGTCGACGTCGGGCAGTGCAACCAGGCCCTTACCGGCTCCGGCTCCGGACAGCACGACCTGCAGCCATTCGGTCGGGGCGTCGTCGAAGGTGGGGAGGTGGACCTTCACCCGGCCGAGCTGTTCCGGGTCATCGACGTCCACGACACGACCGGGCGCCAGCGCCGCCGGGCGGTCCGTCCGGCGGTCGCGGGTCGGTTCGGTGCTGAACTCGGTGAGGAAGCCCGGCTCCCCCACGGTGTGGGTCGCGCTGGTCACGACGTAGCGCCCCGCGAGCCCCGGGGCGGTGTCGTCGACGCGGACGGGCGTTCCGGGGCGGATCCGGTGGTCGCCCTCGGCGACCCCCCACAGCGTCACCTCGCCAGCCGAGCGCACGTCCAGCTCGGCCTGCGCCTCGCCCCGGGTGAGATCGGCCGTGGGCGCCCCGACGTGGGCGAGAACCCGCTCGTCGCTGCCCCCCACCTGGGTCGCAGTGACGCTGGCGCCGACGTCTCTGGACGTGCGCGCGTCGCCAGCCTCCTCCCGGTGGACATCGATCCGCCGCGGGTCCCACCCGAGCGCGACGACCCGGCGAGCAGCCCGCTCCGCGTTGACCTCCGTGCGGGCCTGCCACAGGTTCCTTCCCAGCTCCAGACGAATCTCGTCCCCGGCACCCTCGAGTGTGATCAAGTGCAGCGCCCCGTCGTGGACCGTGAAGAACAGGCCCGCCCGGGCGGTGACCTCCTGGAGGAGTTCGAGGTCGCTCTGCGCGTGCTGGGTGATCTGCGGCCAACGGGGGCCGCTCTCCGCCACGTCGACGTCCAAGCCGACCGCCCCTGCGAGCTGCTCCGCCAGCTCCGCCGGGGTCAGCTGCGCGAAGGTGCGGACCTGCTGCCGCTTGCGTAGGCGGTGCAGCAGGTCATAGGCGCGTACCCGCACCACCACGCCGCGGTCACCCTCGTAGACATGCTCGACGACGGTGGTCTCGCCCTCGAACAGGGCTGTGCCGTCCGCGGCCAGCCCGACCTGGAGTTGCGTGCCCGGTTGGAGGCGGCGCCCCACGTCGAACGTCGACGGCGGGTCGACGAACGTCAGCTCCGCTTGGGTCGGGACCGACAGTCGCTGGCGGATCCGCAACGCGCTCAGCGGCCGCCGTTCCCCCTCGTTGAGGGCGGCTCCGTCGACCCGGACGAGCAGTTCGGGCAGGCTGGCGATCGCGGTCACCGCGTGGACCGCCGTGGCCGGGTCGGCGGGATCCTCAGCGCGGTGCCGGCCTCGATCCCGAACGGGTCGTCCAAGTCGTTGTAGACGGCCAGCAGTCGCCAACTGAGCGGGTTGTCCAGCGCCTGGGCCGCAACCAGGTCGGGGCGCGTGCCGGCGTACCCGCCCGCGTCGTCGCCGTCGCCGATGGCTCTGACCACCCCGACCGGCTCCGCGTCGAGATCGATGGCACTGGGTGGCTGCGGTGGTTCCGGGAACTCGCGGAACATCTCCTCGGACTCCTCGGCGACCCGGAGCAGCTTCAGCTTCAGCCAGGACCGGCGGGGGACTCCCTCGGCGGTGAAGTCGTCGAACCGCTCGGCCGCCGCGGCGACCACCCCCGGCACGTTCCACGACTTGCCCCACACGAACCGCACCAACGGGGGGCGGCGGACGCCCTGCTGCCGGGCGGTGTTCTCGGCCAGCATCATCAGCGGCCGGGTGAGTTCACGCACGTCCTGGTACAGCTCGGCAGTGCGCTCGCTGATGGTGATGTCGAACAGCAGGTCGAGGTCGAGCTCGGTCCGGCCACCACCGGTGAACAGCAACGGGTCGTCCATCAAGGTACTGCCGGTGAGCTGGCCAGCGGCGGTGCTGCGCGGTCGTACCCCGGCCGCCCGGCTGACGACCACCGTGCTGGGGTTGAGCAGGCAACCGATCCGCTGCCCGGTCTCCTCGATGAGGAAGGCGACCCGTTCCACTAGAAGCCTTCCTGCTCGCGATCGAGCCTGGCGAGGTGCTCGGTGCCGTCGCCCAGTGGCTGCGTGTCCGTTCCCGGCGACAGCGCCGGCAGGGCAGGCAGGTCGGGCAGGGCGGGCCACAGCTCCTCGGCTCGGCGCGGGGCCTGGAAGGCCGCGCTGCCGGGTGCGCCTGCGGGGCTGTCGGCCGACCGTGGCAACGGGGTGGGGGCGCTGGCCGGGTCGGCCGGGAACCGGACCGATGGGCTCTGCGGCGCGGGCTCCGGCGGGAAGCGGGGCGTGACGTGGCGCTCGCGGCCCCCGCCGGGGTCGTCGTGCGGCGGCCAGGCGGCCGGCCCGGACGCGGCCGGGGAGACGGGCTGTGGTGCGCTGGTCGCGGCCATCCCGGTGCCGTGATCGGCGAGCCGGCCGGCGTCGGACGGCGCAGCGTGCGTGTCGGCGGCGGAGGCCGGACCGGCGCCTGGCTCGGAGGCCGGCTGTGGGGGCGGCTGTGGGGGCGGGTCTGCTTCGCGCGGGGGCTGCGGTTCGAGCCTCCCCCTCGCGCCTGCGCTCGGGCCGGATACCTCGGGGTATCTGGGGCGGGGGCGGGCGTCGGCGTGGTCCATGGGCCCCGCGGTCGACGGCGTCCGAGCTGGCGCGTCCGGCTGCGCGAAGGAGGTCTGCATCTGTCGCGGCGGCGGCGGGGGGACGGCACCCGCGGTGCCAGGAGATCCCTGTTCGGCCGGGTCGTGCGCGCCAGCGCTCGGACCGGGGTTCCCGGTCTCGCCTGATCGTTGCGGCCAGGCGGTGCCGTCCGCGACCACCGCGAACGGGAGCCATCCTCCTTCCCAGGGCGGTGGCCCGTCCGGTTGGGTAGCCCCGCCTTGCACTGGACGGGCAGACGCGCGCGGCAGGTCCGCGCGCGGCGGTCCGACCGGGCTCTGGTGGGTGCGCAGTCCTGCATCGAGGAGATGCGGGGCGCGTTCCCGAAGCAGCGCGACCCAGTGGTCGGGCGCGGATCCCAGCGCGGATCCCGGCGCGTTCGGCGAGGCCCCCGGCGGGGGCTGCGTCGTCGGCGTCGCGACCCATCCGTCAAGGGTCGTCGCGACCCGCCGGAGCCTACTGGCCAGGCGCGCCAGGAGGCGGTCCCTCAGCCGGCCGACCTGTCGTGTCACGTTCGATGCCTTCGTAGACGAGCGTCAGACACTCGATGGCGAGCGCCTTGCTCATGGCGTCGAGCGGCGCCCCGACCCAGCGCGTGGGCCAGGCCCGGGTGAGGTTCCAGCGCAGCACCTCCCCGACGGCGTCCTGGTCGCGCATCACGATCGAGACCTCCCGCCGGTCGATCTCGCCGGCCGCCGCCGACATCAGCCAGTCCCACATCTGGTCGGACTGGGTCAGCCCGTAGCACAGCGTGATCTCCGCGTAGTCGACCTGCCCGGGGATGTACCGGGGCGTGACGTTCGCGCCGCCCTCCCGGTACTTGATCGCCTCGACCTGGACGCCCATGCCGGACACGCTTGTGAAGTGGCCGTTGCCGATGCCCTGCACCTCGACGTGGAAACGGAACGACCGGAGTGGATCGGTGACGCTCCCCGGTGCGGCCGTTGCACCTATCTCAGCCATGCTGCACTCCTCAGCTCTCGCCTTCGCCGGCCTCGACGCCGCGCTCCGTGTGGGTGATCTCGAAGATGACGAACTCGGCCGGCTTGACCGGGGCGATGCCGATCACGCATCGGACCTCGCCCGCGTCGACGCTCTCTGGGGGGTTGGTCTGCTCGTCGCAGCGGACGAAGAAGGCCTCGTCGGGTGTCCGGCCCATCAGCGCCCCGTCGCGCCAGACGCGCGTCAGGAAGGCGCGCACGTCACGGCGGATCCGGTTCCACAGCTGGTAGTCGTTGGGCTCGAAGACGACCCACCGTGTCCCCTCGGCGATCGACTCCTTGAGCATGTTCACGAGCCGGCGCACCGGCACGTAGAGGTACTCGCTGGCCGCGTCGGCCAGCGTTCGCGCCCCCCACACCATGATCCCCTCGGCCGGGAAGTAGCGCAGGCAGTTGACGCCGCGCGGGTTGAGGACCCCCTGCTCCTCGCGGGTGACGCGGTAGGTGAGGTTCAGCGCGCCACGGACCGGTTCGTTCGCCGGCGCCTTGTGGACGCCCCGCGTCGCGTCGGTGCGGGCGTAGATCCCAGCCAGACTGCCGGAGGCCGGTGCGGTCACCTGCCCGGGACCGAACGGGTTGCCGACGACGACCTGAGGGAAGTAGACCGCGGCATGCGTGCTGTTGGGCGGCCGGTACCCGCCCGCGCCAGACAGGCCACCGCCGCCACCCCCGCCTTCGCTTGTGGTGTCCTCGTCCTCGTCGCCACGCTCGCTGCGGCGGGACGTCGTGGGTTCGGCGGTGGCCACCTCGGTCAAGCGCTCGACGCGATCCACATCCGCCGGGGCGTCCAGGATCGCGAAGCGGTCCTCCATCTTCTCGCAGTGGGTGATCAGCGCCTGGTACGACTCGATGTCGGTACGGCCGGGCGCTGCCACGATCGCGAGCTCGTCGACCGCCTCGAACAGGCTGAGCCCCTGCCTGGGACCTGTGATCTCGGCGTCCTCGGATCCGAGGTTGACGATGTGAAGTCGCCGGCCACCGTTGTCGAAGAACCCCTGGACGGCCAGCGCCAGCGCGGTCGGCTGGGGATCGTCGACGTCGGCGAAAGTGTCGACGAACCGGGGCCACCCTTCGACGGCCACGATCTCGTTGACCCGCGCGTTGCTGTCAGGCGCCACGCCGACGAACCCTGCGGTGCTGGTGCCGACCCTTTGGATCGGACGGGCCCCTGAGGGGACCTCTCGGACGTAGACGCCGGGCGTCAGGTAGGTGGTCACGTCATTCCTCCTGCATCTCGCAGCGGATCACCAGCGGTTCGCCGTCGGTCGCGACGTCCGCGGTCGCGACGAACTGCCGGCCTTTGGCGCTGATGCGGAACCGCTGCTGGCCTTCCCCGCGGGGGACCGACGGGAAACCGAAATGCCCGCGCTCGTCGCTGTAGGCACGACGGTCGAGGCCGACCAGCTCGATCCGAGCATGAGGGATCGGCACCGACCCGGGACCGACGATCCGCCCCTCCAGCGTCCCGACCGCCGACAGGTCGACCGCCAGCGGCCGCACCACCAGGGAGACCTGCGGCTTGGGCCGCGGCACGGTGACCTCCACGTCCACGACGAACGACGGGCGAGGTGGCACCCCAAGGGCCAACCAGACCTCGGGCGGCAGCGCGCCGAGGTCGACGTCCCAGTCGGGCACCTGGAGGGCCGTCACCAACAGCTCCTGCAGGCGGCCGGCGGCGTCCTCGCCCTGCGTGAGCACCAGGCACCGCAGCCCGAACCTCAGCGGCTCCCGGTGGCCGGCGTCGCGCAGCTCCTGACGAGGACTCAAGGCCAACGGGTACAGGACGACGTCGGCGTCCGCAGCCGAACCGGGCTCCTCCCTGCTGATCGTGACCGGCCCCAGAACCGACTGCGCCCACTCCCGCAGAGCCTCCTCTACGTGGCGAACGGATTCCACCCTCGAGTCTCGTTCTACACGGGAACACGCGCCGCGTACCGACGCCCCAGGTCAACCCCGCGCACATCTGCGCCCGTCGGGATCCTAGCGCAATCCGTGCGGATAAGGCAGACCTGATGCAGTTCGGATTCACGGCCGTCGACGGTCGAATCCGGTGCGCCCCAGGCGAGGGCCAGCGCCGTCGGGGTTCGATCGACCTCAGCACGGAGCTGACCCTTACACCGCGTACGCCCATTCCTCGTGCCACGTGTGGGGATAGACGCCACACATGAAGTAGTCCTTGAAGGAACGGATCGGCTTGCTCTGGTGGTCGTGGTAGAGGAGCCAGTAGGGCAGGACCGTGGCCAGGACGTAGTTGACCATCACCAGGGGCACGTAGGTGGGACCGAAGATGCGGGCCTGGACGACATGCATGTACTCGTGGTTGGCGGTGTGCTTGGAGGTTCCTGCTTCGACGTTGCCGATGGTCGTGGCGAAGCCGGGAAAGAGACCATCCCGGAGCACGACCGTGCTGCGGGACTCGCTCTGCGTCTTGTCTGGACGATTGCCGAGGACCAGGTTGAGCGTCAAGAAGAGGGAGCCCAGGATCGTGTTCGGCAGGCTCCAGGTGTGGTCGACGATCAAGAGCCAGACCCCGCGCGCATCGTTGCCGTAGCTCTTCGTGACGACGACGGCGACGGCATGCACGACGCCCAGCGCCAGCCCGACGGCACCGAACGCGACACCGCTCGCGGGGTTCATGGCCGCGCCGCCCAGACCGAGCGCGGCCGTGTTCGTGATCACACGAACGATCGCGACCGTGGCGGCGTAACTTGTCGGCATCGGAGTTGTCTTCCCGGTCAGTCGACCGGCGCATCCGATGGAACTCGCTGCGGGTCCGAGGCCTCAGAGCCTGCGCCGGCACCCAGGTGGCCGTCGTTCCCCGCCCCGCTGGAGTCCTCCGCAAGTTGCCCGGTTTGTTCGTCGAACCGCCAGTAACCGACAAGGCCGGGAAGGTCACCGCTCAGCGTCTCGTTCATCGTTGCCGTGACGTCGTTCTGCGAACGTGCCACGTTCCAGACCCGGACCTCATCGATCAAGCCGTGGAAGGAGTCTTCCCAGATGCCGATGAGCAGCACGTTCGCATTCGAGACCTGACCAGTGTGAGGGGCGACGTCGAGCAGTTGGCCATCCCGATAGATGCGGATCTGGGCGCCATCGTAGGTGGCTGCCAGATGCTGCCACTGGCCGACCTGGAGGTTGCCAACTCCTGAGCTCGCAGAGTCGCATCCGGGAACGCAGACGCTCAGCCCCCATCGACTGTGGTCGTTGCGGTCAAGGAACAGGGTCCACGCGGAGCCGGAGAAGGGCGGGAGGGTTTTGGCGTGTTGAACGACCGCAGCGAAGCTTCCGTTAGATGCCACCGATTGTGGTCTGACCCACGCCTCCACCGTGAACTGGGTCTGGAAGTTGAAGTCGCCTGTTGTGTTGGGGACGCTGACGAAGTCGTTTTCCCCGTCGAACTGCAGGGCGCCGTTCGGCACACCCGACGACACGACGAGGTCGACGG
Source organism: Actinomycetota bacterium (assembly GCA_019347675.1). NCBI lineage: Bacteria > Bacillati > Actinomycetota > Actinomycetota bacterium. The sequence continues at coordinate 67,794 of JAHWKW010000011.1, forward strand.
CGGTGCCCGGCTCGACGTCCGTGCCAGCCGCAGGGTCCTGCGCGACGACCCGACCTTCCGGCTCCTCGTCGGAGGGCTGCTCGGTGACGTCCCCGAGCGCCAGACCAGCGGAAACCAACCGCTCCTGCGCCGCCTCGACGGTGAGCCCGCCCACGTCAGGAACACCGACCCCGCCGTCGTTGCCGACGACGATCCACATCACCACCGCCACCGCGACCACCGCGACGACCACCGCGACGATCCACCACGGGAACTTCCCCCCACCGTCCGGCGGGACCTGGACCGGGACCTGCTGGCTGACGTCGTGGACGTCGTCCGGGTCGTCCTCCGCGACCGCCGTCAAGCGGAAGTGGTACCTCCCGGCCTCGACCTCGGGGGGCACCGCGACGTCCACGGAGAACTGCAGCGTTTCGTCCACACGAGCCTGCTGCACGGGCTCCTTGACGGTGTACCAGTCCTCCTGGGCTGGGTCCTCGACCGAGACGCGCGAACGGATCTGTCGAGCGACGCCACTCTTGTTCTGCACGCTGAACACCACCGATCCGCGACGCGTGGACGTGTCAACAGCGACGTGGTCGGTCCCTGGATCGATGGTGAAGTACGGCACCCCGGTTCCTTCCTCATGTTCGCGAGACCACCACGTGTCAGGGATGGCTGATCCCGGTGGCGATCAGGGGCATGCGACGCGAACGGCCGACTCAGCGAGTACCTCGTCGGTGTCACGGTCGGCCGCTGTGACACGGTAAGTCCCCGGGGGCTGCCTCCGCCCGACAAATAGCTCAACGCGGAAGCCCCCGCGCTCGTCTGCGGTGACACTGGGAGCACTCGCCGAAGAGTTTCTGCCGAAGAAGGTGACGGCCACCTGCTTGCCCGGGCTGAAGTTCGCCCCCGTCACGGTCAAGACGAACGCGCCACCAAACTCGGCGCAGTCAGGAGCGGCGTTCAGGGTGGGTCGCGGACCCTTTGACACGGTGAGGCGGACGGTCCCACCCGGGCGCAGGATCGCGCCCGGCACGGGCTCCTGTTCGACGACGACCCCCTCTGGGACGGTCTCATTGAAGACCTCTGCCCCGACTTCGGCTTCCAACCCGAGGGAAGAGAGTTCGGCGATCGCCTCGTCAAGGCCCGACCCGACCACGTCCGGGACCTCGATGGGCTCCGGCCCTGTCGACACGACGAGGTCGACGTCGGCGCCCGGCTCGACGTCGGAGCCGGCCGCAGGATCCTGCGCGACGACCCGACCTTCAGGCTGCTCAGCGGAGGGCTGCTCGGTGACCTCACCCAGGGCCAAGCCGGCAGACGACAATCGCTCCTGCGCCGCCTCGACAGCCAGGCCGATGACTGCGGGGACCGCGACCGGTGAGCGGCCCGACGACACGACGAGGTCGACGGCGGTGCCCGGCTCGACGTCGGAGCCGGCCGCAGGATCCTGCGCGACGACCCGACCTTCAGGCTGCTCAGCGGAGGGCTGCTCGGTGACCTCACCCAGCGCCAGACCGGCGGAAGACAACCGCTCCTGCGCCGCCTCGACGGTGAGCCCGCCCAGGTCAGGAACACCAACCGCGCCATCGTTGCCGAGGACGACCCACATCACCACCGCCACCGCGACCACCGCGACCGTGACCACCGCGACGATCCACCACGGGAACCCACCGTCCGGCGGGACCTCGACCGGGACCTGCTGGCTGACGTCGTGGACGTCGTCCGGGTCGTCCTCCGCGACCGCCGTCAAGCGGAAGTGGTACCTCCCGGCCTCGACCTCGGGGGGCACCGCGACGTCCACGGAGAACTGCAGCGTTTCGTCCACACGAGCCTGCTGCACGGGCTCCTTGACGGTGTACCAGTCCTCCTGGGCTGGGTCCTCGACCGAGACGCGCGAACGGATCTGTCGAGCGACGCCACTCTTGTTCTGCACGCTGAACACCACCGATCCGCGACGCGTGGACGTGTCAACAGCGACGTGGTCGGTCCCTGGATCGATGGTGAAGTACGGCACCCCGGCTCCTTCCGGCGTTGCGTCACGGTGCGCGCCCATCGCGCCTTGGACGATCCGGCTGGACGGGGGAAATCTAGACGACCGTCACCGAACCCGGTGGGGCATGCCTCCCCAGCCCTCGGCTCTGGCGCCGGCGCGTGCTGGGGTGACCGCGCCGGACCGCATGGGGATCGATCGACCGTCGGACGCGGCGTGAGCAGGTTGCGCTACGCGGTTACCAGTGAGACGACCAGTGCGATCACATAGAGCCCGAAGATGACGATCCAGGGCAGTTGGTCGATCTCCTTGACGGTCCCACCGAACCGGCGCTTGAACGGGTCGACCCTGGGCTGACTTCGCGCCCCAGAGACCCACGCGATGATCGCGCTGATCACCGTGGCGACACCGAATGCGATAGCACCCCCATTTGGGCCCAGGGCGCCCACGATGACCAGCACGACACCCACCAAGATGATCAGCCCGAAGCCGACCCAGTTCGGGATGGCATCGAGGAGGCGCGTGAAGGGCCCGCTTGCCGGACTTGCGCTGCTCATTTTTCTCCGCCTACGCCGCTTTTACCGTAGAACCGCAAGCTGTGACTTAGAGCTGATGAACCGCGGGTTTCTCCCCCTCACCTGCCAGGAGCCCCGGGGCCTGCGACCGGGGGAGCCGCCAAAGTGGTCGACTCAGTGCTTTTCCGACTGGCGTGCTTCGGTGTGGTATGCGACTGTCATACTCGCTCAGCAATACCGTGTCAAGGGTTGGCGGGTCCACTGGGTCCGCGCCGGCGACGACACGACCTCCTCTCGGTCACGGCCGGTAGGCGTCGATGCAGCTCTGGGCGATCGGCGCCTCCCCGGGGAAGGTCGCGTCGCCGGCTGCGGCCAGCACCGAGCCGTCCGGGAGCAGGGCCGCCCCGTGCTCGCTGCGTGGGCAGTTCATCTCCCCGGCGCTGACCCATGCCTGCTCGCCGGGGTCGTACCGCTCAGCGGATGCGAGCGAGGTCCGTGTTCCCTGGTTGAAGAATTCCCCGCCCACGACGAGGACCGTGCCGTCGCCGAGCACGGTGGCGGTGTGGCCGCGACGTGCCTGCCGCAGCGTCGCCGTCTCGGAGAACGCGCCCCGTGCCGGTTCGAAGACCTCGGCGGACGCGATCGCGCTCGTCCCCGCATCTCCTGCCGCCACCAGGACACGCCCGTCGTCGAGCGGCACCGCCGCATGGTCGGTCCTGGGCTGCGCCATCCGCCCGGTGCGGCTGAACGTCCGGGTGTTGGGGTCATAGAGCTCGGCGGACGCGACCGGACCGACCTCGTCGCCCTCGACGCCGAGCCCCCCGGCGATCAGAACCCGCCCGTCGGGCAACAGCGTCGCGGTGTGCTCGAAGCGCGGAACGAGCATGTCGCCGATCGGCGTCCACGTCTCCGAGGCGGGGTCGTAGACCTCGGCGGTGGCCGTCGGACGCACCGTCTGGCCCCCGCCGCTGGCCGCCCCGCTGTCACCGGTGCCGCCGGTGACCAGGACCATGCCGTCGTTCAGGACCGTTGCGGTGTGGCCGAGGCGGGGATGGCGCATCCCGGCGGTGGGTTCCCAGGAGCCGGTGGCAGGATCCCACAGTTCGGTCGATGCCAGGAGCCCCTCGGCCGAGATGCCGCCGGCGGCCAGCAACCTGCCGTCGTCGAGCAGGACGGTGCGGTGTCCCCGGCGTGCCTGTCCGAGATCCCCCGAACGCGTCCACGCGTCGCTGCCGGGGTCGAAGATCTCGGTGGCCGGGACGGGAACGCTGCCGAGGCCGCCTCCGACGACCGCGACCCGCCCGTCGGGCAGGCTGACCGCGCTGGTCGATCCGCGCACGGCCGTCAGCGCCGGCAGCTTCGACCAGTCCCCGACCGGAGCGGCGGCCGGCTCCGTCTCGGCCGGCGACCCGGGCAGGATCCCGCCGAGGATCAGGGCGCCGGTCAGGATCCCCAGGCCCAGCACGGCCGCCCCGATCGCGAGGAGCAACCGACGACGCGAGGTCGGCGCCTGGGAGGCAACCGACGGCGTGGCACAGGCCTCGCAACGTAGTCCCACGTCCGTGCGCACCATGCAGCGGGGACAGATCGGGGCGTCGCATTCCGCGCACGTCAGCTTGGTGCGCGCGCCGTGACGCTCACACTCCAACACCTGGTCGGCCATCACCGTCTCCTGCGACGAACGGGTTGCGCCGATCCGAGCCGGTCGCGGCCCCGCCAGGTCGGCGTCTCGCGCAGCACCGCGGTCCGGGCGGACGGTACAACCGCACGGTCGGGTCGTCGTGAGGCGCGCGGCGAGCCGGGTCACGCACCGCTGTGTCGACGTCGGGCTCCCAGCAACCACCATGCCGTGAGGGCGACGACGGACCCGGCCAGCGCCCCGAGGGTCACGGTGCGTCGCACAGCCAGCGCGTCGCGGTCGGGCATGCGCACCTGGGCGGCGACCAGGTCCTGGCGGCCGGTCGCTTCGTCGCCGAGCCGGGTGTCGGTCCAGACCGCCAGCGCAGCGGCATCCCAGCTGTCCAGCCCCAGCCGGGAGCCGAAGTCGACCGGCAGGTGCGGGGCCGCCTGGGGCCCGACTCGGGAATCGAACGACGCGGACGACACACGGACGTTTCGGAACGGCTGGTCTGCGTCGGGGGAGGAGGCGAGGAACACGTCGGTCATGACGTTCTGCGGGTCGCGGCGCCGGTCGTAGAACACGACGTCGACCCGACCGTCGGGCGAGACCGCCGCCTGCGGCAGGTACTGGTCGGTGCCGTCGTCGGCCGGGTTGTTGTTGACCCGCGTCAGCCCACTCCAGCTGCGGCCATCGGGTGACCGACGCAGGAACACGTCCCGGTCGCCGTTGCGGCCATCGGCCCAGACGGCGATGAGTCCTCCCCCGGGACGTGCGGCGATCGACGGGAAGGCCGGCGTGAACACGAGGAACCGTTCGGTCGGGACCACCTCGGAGTCGATCTCCGTCCCCTCCGAGAAGCTGCGGCCCCGGTCACCCGAGCGGGTCACGACCAGCGCGAACGGCTGGTCCCAAGCGGGCCCCTCGAGGTTCTGGAAGTCACGCACGTCGCCCTTGAAGTCCTGGTAGACGACGACCAGATCACCTGCCGCATCCACGACCGGTGACGCGGCACCCACCCGCTGGCGGTCGGGGTCGCTGACGCGGGTCGGCTGGGAGAACGTCCGACCGCCGTCGTCAGACCGGACCGCCACGATCGGGGCCTCGCCCACCAGCTGCAGCGTCCCCACGTCGGTGGCCTGCAGGTAGGTCACGTGGATGGCGCCGTCGGGGGCGATCACCACACGGGCCTGGAACGCCAACTCACCCGCGACCCGCCCCACCTGCGTCAGCGACTGCCCACCGTCGTCCGAGCGGGCGATCCACAGGTTGTCGGGGACGTTGCCGGGGCCGGTGAGGTTCACGTACGTCACGTACAGGATCCCGTCCGCGGTGAACGCGGCGTCCGGGGCGTAGGGGCGGTCCAGGCCCTCGGGGAGCGGAAGGGACGTCGTCCGCCACGTGCCGCCCCCGTCCACGGTCCAGTGCAGCAACGCGCGGAACTCGGGCCGGTCGACCCGGCTGACCACCACGAGGTTGTCGGGGTCCAGCGGGTTGCGTGCGGTGGACGGTGAGTTGTGCGCGTCGATCGGGCCGGTGGGGTTGACGAACTGGTTGCCCTCGACGACGACGTCGCGGTCGGCCGTGAGCCACAGGACCGCCCCGACCGCCCCGACCGCCCCGAGCAGCGCCGCGACGAGCGCCAGCACCGGCCGTGCCAGGCCGATGGCGGAGCGTCCCGGACCGTCCCCATCACCAGCGCCACGACCAGCGCCACGACCAGCGTCACCGCCGGTCGTCACGTCCGGTCCGCGTTCCCCAGCGGTCACGCCCGGTCGGGGGCGTTCGCCGTCGCCACGCCGCCGCGGCGTGTGACCGCCCACGCGATCAGCATCGCCAAACCCATCCCGAGGACCAGGGCGGCGCCGCCGACGGCGAACAGCGCCCAGTTGGGGGTGCCCGCCCCGGCCGCCCCGGCCGCCCCGGCCGGTCGCTCGTGCCGCGCGGTCGCGAAGTACACGTCCTCGGCTTGCAGGTCACGGTCACCGTTGCGCGTGTCCTGCCAGGCGACGTACGCGCCGTCGTCGCTCGAGGCGATGCCGACGCTCATGTGACTGTGGACGTTGTTGGACCACACTCCGATCTCGCGGTTGATGATCCGGTCGGTGATGCGCACGTTCGGCGCCCACGTCCGGCCGCCGTCCGTGGAGAAGCTGTAGTAGACGTCCTGGAACCCGTCGTGGTTGAACGGCGGCGAGAACCCGTCGGGGAAGCGCTCCGGGTACGGGCTGTTGCGGAAGTCGTACCAGGCGACATCCACCCGCCCGTTCGGCGCGATCGAGACCCCCGGGTTGTAGTGGTTGATGTGGCGGTCCTCGTTCGCGTCGTCGTTGATCGTGACCCGCTCGCTCCAGGTCTGGCCGCCGTCGGTGGACGACCGCAGGAAGATGTCGACGTCCTCCACCGCCGGGTCGAAATGGGTGTCCTCGTGGGCGTACCAGGCCGCGTACAGCGTGCCGTCGTTCTGGTCGGCGGCCAGGACGTACTTGCGACCACCGAAGAAGGAGGCGTTGCCCGCGTCGACCTGGACCGGTTCGGACCAGGTCTGGCCGCCGTCGGCGGAACGGCGGTGGTAGACGGTCCGGGCCACCTGGAAGGGGTCGGTGCCCTCGGGGACGGCACCGAGGCCGATCGGGAAGATGACGTGGAGGGTCCCGTCGGGGTCGACCGCCGGACGCGGCTGGTAGGCGCCCCGCTCGTCGCTGACGTCGACCGGCTCGCCGAAGCTCCGCCCCCCGTCGTGCGACGCGGCGACCAGCGCCTTGGTCGGTTTGTCGTCGTCCTCACCGCCCCGGCCCATCCACGCCACGTAGACGTTGGACGGGTCGGAGTGGTCGACGGCGACCATCGGGCGGTCGTTGTTGTGCAGCCCGCGGTTCTCGGTGACCGGTTCGGGCGCCTCGAACACGAAGTTGGTCTCGAACGTGCGCCCACCGTCTTCCGACCGGGCCAAAAAGACGTGCAGCGGCAGGAACTCGTCGTCGGCGTAGGTCGGGTCGTTGGCGTAGAAGGCGACGTACAGCACGCCGTCAGGATCGAACGTGAGCGTCGCGTAGGGCCCGTTGATGGGCTTCTGCGAGCACTTGGTCCACGGGTCCTCGTGGATGTCACCGCCGCGGAACCAGCTGCGCCCGCCGTCGCTGGAGATGTGCACGACGCATCCGAAGTCGTGGCGTACCTCGGACTCGACCACCACCAGCTCACCGTTGGTGGGGTTGCGGGCCAGCTGTGGTGACGAGTGCGCCCGCGACGGCCGAGGGTTGTCGGTCACCTGCACCGCCGCCGTGACCGCAGGAGTCGCCGACCGGTCACCGGTCTGACCGTCACCGGCGACGGCCGGCTGGCCGCCGATCAGCCCGGCCCCGGCCAGCAGCCCCGCCAGTGCGACCCCCAACCACCTCGACGTGCACCGCTGGCGCGCGCGGTCGGCCAGGGGCGTTCGCTGTGTCATCCGCTCGCGCCTCCGCCTGGTCCCGTCGCCGTGTCCGCCGGTCAAACGCCGGCCGGGACCCGCTCGCGCTGCTGCGGTTGCGGGCCGGTGCGCATCCGGCTCCCGACGACCAGGAGCGCAGTTCCACCCAGCGCCAACCCGATCAGCCCCGCGATCACGTACCGCAGCGTGCTGTTCCCGACGGTGACGGGAGAGAACTGCAACGCCGCTGCGAACACGTCCTGTGACTGACCGGCCGCGTCGGCCAGCCGGGTGTCATCCCAGGCGTACAGCGCGTAGTCGTCGGCCGAGCCGACGCCGGGAGGTTGGCGCATGTCGAAGCCGTTGCTCCACGTGCCGATGTCCCGGTCGATGGACTGGTCAGAGATGCGGACGTTGGGTGCCCAGCTCTCGCCGTTGTCGTCGGACCAGGTCGCGTACACGTCGTTGGCGAACAGCCCCGGGTCGTTGCGGAAGTCCCACCACGCGACGTCGACGCGGCCGTTGGGCGCGACGCTGACCTGCGCCTGGTACTGGCCGGCCAGCTGCTCGGCCGCGTCGTCGTTGAGCTGCTGCGGTGCGCTGAACGTCGCCCCACCGTCGGTTGACCGGCGGTGGTAGATGTCCCGGTCGCCCAGCGGCCCGTCGGGCTTGTCCTCGTACGCCATGTGCAGGGTGCCCTGCTCGCCCCCGACCGGGCTCCACGCGAAGGTCGGGTAGTCGAAGGACGGCCCCAACGTCCCGATCTCGTTCACGGTGAACGTCTGCCCGTTGTCGGTCGAGCGCGCCAGTAGCAGAAGATCCTCGAGGTCGCTACCTCGGGGGGCGCTCCCCGCGAACATCACGTACAGGGTCCCGTCGTCGGCGACGGCGAGCTGGGGCGCGGCGCTGAACGACACCCCGATCGTATGGTCCTCCTCGAGGTCGAACTCCTCGGCGGACAGCACGCGCTCGTAGTCACCGAACGCGCTGACCGGCGCCGAGAAGGTCTCGCCCCCGTCGGTCGACGCGATCACCATCGGCTCGTTGGGGACCTCCGGGTCGGCGTTGGGCTGGCGTTGCACGTACCCGACGTAGACGCGGTCCTGGCCGCCGGTCGTGCGGTCCACCGCCAGGGACGACACCGGCCGGTTGTTCTGGACGTCCTCTCCCTCCAGGCCGCGGGTGTCGTGCGCGACCACCGGCTGCCAGGTGTCACCGAGGTCGTCCGACCGTGACACGATGATGCTGAGGTTGCCACGCGAACCGGCGTGGGCCGCGTCCCGCCCCGGTTCCTCGTCCTGGGGACCCCAACCGACCATGCCCATGTAGATGGCCCCGTCACGTCCCATCGCCATCGGGGTCATGGTGGTCATGCCGGAGGTGTGGAAGCAGAACGGGTAGTCCTGCGGCGACGGCGATGCGTCCAGCAGCCTCCACGTCTGCCCGCCGTCGCGCGAGCGCAGCAGGTGGCAGGTCCTGGCCCGCATGTCCACCGTCCCCGCCACCGCCGTGAGCGGGTCGGCGCGGTCGACCAGGACGTAGGGCGCCGCGTAGGTCCTCGTCGGCGCGACGTCGTCGACGGTGGCGTTCACCGACCGGGTGACGCGGGCAGGATGCTGGGCGCCGGCCGGGCTCGCACCGAGCACGACCACTGCGCCCATCGCCGCGATGAACCACCGGCTGACCGTGGTCCTGGCACGTCGGCCGATCGGCCGCGACACGTGCCCGTCGTGTCCCGTCATGACCGCTCTCCCGTCTCGGTGCCCGTCTCGGTGCCCGTCTCGGTGCCCGTCTCGGTGCTTGACGTCCCGCTCACTCCGCGGAGGCCTGTGGCGCCGCTTCGCTGCGCCTGCGGGCCAACCGACCAGCGAGCATGCCGGCCCCCACCGCCAGGGCGGCGACCCCGACGGCGATCGCGGCCAGCGGCCACCAGCCGACCGTCTGGTCCTGCACGGCCACCCCGGCGGGGCGCGGTTCGAGCGGGAACCGACCGAACCCCTCCTCGAACAACGGCGCGTCGGCCACGGGAGCGGCCACCCCGGGTGCGCTGACCCGGATCACCGTCTTGGCCGGCACGCCACGGATGTAGGCGGTGTCCTCGTTGAGCTGTTGGGTGGCGAACAGCGTGTAGACGCCCGGCTCGACGTCCTGCGGGATCGTCACGGTGCCCGGCGTGAACGCCGCGTAGAACTGCGAGTCGGTCTCGAACGTCCCGAGCACCGGACCGTCGGGCGCGCCGAAGCGGATCTCGACCGTGCTCTCGGGTGCGTAGCCGCGGGGACCCCACACCCTCACCTGGGCGCCTGGCTCGACCCGGGTCGGGTCGGCGTGCAGCTGGGCGACGTGTGGCGCGAAGGCCGGTAGCGCGGTCAGAACCAGGACGCCGACCGTGACCGGCCAGACCGTCAACATGCGGTGAACGCGTCGCATCGGTGCCGATCCCCCATCCGGAGTCTGGGCGGACGATAACCACCAACCGCAAGACCAGCAAATGCACACTGTCCGCTAGCGGTAAGTGCGGCCGACATATACTGGTAAGTGCGGCCGACATCTAGCGGTAAGTGCAGCTGACATATACCGGTAAGTGCAGCCAACATCTAGCGGTCGCGGACGGCAGGGCGGCGGCCCGCCAGGTGGGGACGTCGATCAGGCGGCGGTGTCGACCCGGTCGCCGCGGTCGGCCGCCGGCGCCCCGCGACCGGCCACGCCTCGCAGCCAGCGGGCGATCTCCTCCAGGGCCGCCCGGTCCCGCGCGTCGGGACCCGACCGCTGCGCGGGCGCCCCGGTGTCGCCGTGCGCCCCGTCGTCTCGCCCTCCACCCGCCAGCCGGAGCGTGTGGTCGGCGTCGGGCCGGTGCACCACCTCCACCTCCGGTGCCGCCTTCAGGCCCGCCCGCAGCGCCTGCACGTCCTCGTCGGTGATGGACGGGTCGCTTTGGCCGTGCACGATCAGCACCGGGCTGACCACCCGGCTGGCCGCCTGGGCCGGGTCCACGTCGATGATCTCGCGCAGGTAGCCGGGTTGGGTCCATGTGAACACCGGCCGGAGCATGTCGCTGACCTGCGGGACCTCACCGGTCTCGCGCAGCGTCTGGAAGGCGCGTTGCAGCTCCTCGGCCGCGTCGTCGTGCATCTGGTCACCGCGCGAGCGGAACTCGGCGATCAGCACCTCGCTGAGCGGCCGGCCCGGGACGTTGACCAGGACGAGGCCGTCCAGGTCCAGCGCGCGATCGGCGATGCGCAGGCCGATCACTCCGCCGCCGTCGTGACCGATCACCGAGATCGCGTCGTCAGCGACGTCGGGCTGGTCGCGCAGGAACGCGACGGCGCGGACGGCGTCCTCGACCCGCTGGTCGAACCGCAGGTCGTCGGTCAGCGGGGTGCTCTCGCCGGTGCCGCGCTTGTCGAAGCGCAGGACGGCGAAGCCCTCCTGCGCCAGCGCCACGCCCAGGTCGAGGTACAGCAGGTCGCCGGGACCGTCGTCACCGACCACACCGTCGCGGGTCGTGTCGCCGAAGCCGGGGACGATCACCACCCCGGGCAGGGGGCCGTCGACCCCCTGGGGCAGGTCCATGGCCCCGTGGAGCGTGAAGCCCCCCGCGCCCTCGAACCTGACGGGGACGTGGTCGACCCGCACACCGGCGGCCTGCGCCTGGCGATCGGTTGTCGGTGAGGGACGGTTGACCGCGAACACGACCGCGGCGACCGCGAGCGCCACAACGGCGACCCCGGCGATCGCCTGCACGACCCGTCGACGCGAAGTCAGGACCCGGCCGCCTCGCCGGGCGCTGCCGGTGCACCGTTGGCACTTCAGGCCCACCCCGGTGGGGACCACGCAGTCCCTGCACAGGTGCCGGCCACAGTCTGCGCAGACCGCCGGGCCGGGGCGCCGCGGATGCGTCGCGCACGGGGCGCCGGTCACCCGCGTGACAGCTCGCCGCCGACGGCTTCCCTGGCAGCTCCCCTGGCGGCGGGGCCCGGTGTCCGCACCCCGTCGAGGAACAGCTCCAGTTCCGGTCCCTCGAGGCTCTCGTCCACGGCCAGCTTGGCCGCCAGTTCGCTCCACGTGTCGTGATGCTGGTCCAGGAGGCTCCGGGCGCGGTCGAGCGCGTCGGTCAGCAGCTGCTGGACGTCCCGGCTGACGCTGGCACCCACCTGTTCCAAGCGGCCGTCGAACCGGTCGCCGCTGAGTCCGGTCACCGACAGCGGCCCCACCGTTCGGCCCATCCCCAGTTCCGTGACCATCTTGCGGGCCAACACCGTCGCCCGTTCGAGGTCGTTCTGCGCGCCGCTGCTCGGTTCGCCGCTGAACACCTCCTCGGCGGCCCGACCTGCCAGCAGCACGGCCAGGCGATCCTCGAGTTGCGAACGCGACGCGAACGCCAGCTCCTCATCGGGCGCGTACCAGGTCAGCCCGCCCGCGTGTCCACGGCTGATGATCGAGACCTTGTGCACCACGTTGGTGTCGCGCATCGCGGCGGAGATCACCGCGTGACCGGCCTCGTGGTGAGCGATCAGCTGCCGGTCGGGATCGCTGAGCATCCGTGTCTTGCGTTCGGGGCCGGCGACGACCCGCTCGACGGCCTCGACCAGTTGCGCCTGCCCGATCGAGTCGCGGTTGTGGCGGGCCGCCAGCAGCGCCGCTTCGTTGACCACGCTGGCCAGGTCGGCGCCGGAGAAACCGGGGGTCCGCTTGGCGATCACATCGAGATCCACGTCGTCGGCCAGCGGTTTGCCACGGGCGTGGATCGTCAGGATCCCGAGCCGGCCCCGCAGATCGGGACGCTCGATCGTGATGCGCCGGTCGAAACGGCCCGGACGCAGTAGCGCCGGGTCGAGCACGTCGGGGCGGTTGGTCGCGGCCAGCACCACGACGCCGCTCGTCATCTCGAAGCCGTCCATCTCGACCAGCAGCTGGTTGAGGGTCGTCTCGCGCTCGTCCTGTCCCATCACAGAGCTCGCGACCCGACCGCGGCCGACCGCGTCCAGCTCGTCGATGAACACGATGCAGGGTGCGTTGCCCTTGGCCGTCTTGAACAGGTCACGGATGCGTGCGGAGCCGACACCCACGAACATCTCCACGAACCCCGCCCCCGACATCGAGTAGAACGGCACGCCGGCCTCGCCGGCGACCGCCCGAGCCAGCAGCGTCTTGCCGCACCCCGGGGGACCGGCCAACAGGATCCCCTTCGGCACCGTCGCGCCCATCGCCAGGAACCGTTCGGGCGCCGACAGGTAGTCGCGGATCTCGGCGAGTTCCTCGATCGCCTCGTCCTGCCCGGCGACGTCCTTGAACGTGATCTTCGACTCGTCCATGCCGACCTGGCGCGCTCCGGATCGCCCGAAACCGAACAGGGAGTCCCCACGACCGCGGACGAGCAGGAACACCAGCACGAGCGCATCGACGATCAGCAGCGCGGGCAGGAGCACGGTCAGGGGGTCGATCAACCCCTTGGCCCACTGCTGGTTGAGTCTGGTCGGTACGCCAGCCGCCTCCAGCGAGCCGAGCACCCGCTGGATCGCGGTCTCGGTCTGGCCGAACGAGACCCAGAACTTGCCGCGGTCCGACTCGCCGAGCACCCGCCGGTCGCGGTCGAGGATGACCGCGTCCTGGACCCGACCGGAGGCCGCCATCGCGAGGAACTCGTCGAGGCGGACCTCCTCGCCGTAGGTCATCGGTCGCGACCAGAACAGGGCCACCGCGTACAGGCCGATCAGGACCGGGATCGCCGCGGTCAGCAGGACGATGGCGGTGCGCCGGTTGGAGGTCTCGTCCCCCTGACCCTCGGTGTTCTCGCCGCCGTCGCTCGCGGAGCGGTCTCGGCGCAACGGGTTGAACGTCATGGGGCGGAACCTCGCGGTTCGGGGAATCTTCGAGGATGCTATCGGCGAGCCTTGCACCGTCCGGGGGCCGGGTGGTGCCCGACGTCATGGGAGGCGCCGCGGTTGGCGGCGCCTCCCATCGTTGGTGGTTCGGGCGGTTACGCCTGCGGGTTCTCCCGTTCGGCGGGCGCCGGAACGGCACCGCGCCGGCGAACCTCGCGGACGAAGAGCCCGAGACCCGCGCCGAACAGCCCGATGCCCAGCAGGGCGAGCAGCGCGGTCGCCGCGATCAGGCCGGTCGAGGCGGTCTCGGCCGAGACCGTCGCGGGTGCCGCATCAGCAGCGCTGGGCTGCTGCGCTGCATCCGCCGCGTTGACGTTCCCGATCAGGACGCTGGCGCGTGCGGGCGTCCCGTACGCGGCGCTGACCTCACCCTCCTCGCTGACGACGTTCTGGGTCGCGATCAGGACGTGGTAGCCCGGCTGGGCGTCGCCCGGGATGGTGATCGACGTGGCGATGGCCCCGGTCGCGTCCGGCGTCGCCGTGGCCAGCACCGGGCCGTCGACCGCGTCCCAGTGGAACTCGACGCCCTGTCCTCCGCGCGCCGCCGTGGCGAACGACGAACCGGTCACGTCGATCCCCTCACCCGCGGCGGACTGCGAGCTGCTGAGGTTCAGCGTGGCCAGGTTCGTGCACGCCCAAGCGACCATGGACCCCAACGCCATCAGCACCCCCGCTAGGAACAGGGTCGTACTGAGCCTGCGTGACTTCATCCTGGGCCTCCCCTTGCATTCGATGTCGGTGTTCCACGGCGAATGTCGCGTACCGTGGACGTCGCCCGTCGGGTCGCACCGTCCGGGACACGAAGAACACTGTAGGGGCCGGCCAGGAAGCTGTCGATAGGTGTCCGATAGCTATAGCCAGAACACATCTATGTGCGCCGTGACTATATGTCGATGACATATACCACCGGGCCTCGGTGCCCGTTACCCTCACGGCGCGGATCCGAAGTCGGAAGGCATGACGTGTGCGGGGGCTGATCGTCCGCCCCGTGGCGGCTGCCCTGGCGCTGCTGGCCGTCTGGGTCGGGGTCGCGCCCTACACGGGGCGCTGGTTCGGGTTCAGGGTTGCGACCCGACCCGTGGTCGAGGTCGTCGACCACGTCTTGCCGGCTGTGGCCGTCCTGGCGGTCGCCGCGTTCGGAGTGGCGACCTCGCGGTTGCCGTGGTCGGTCACGCTGGTGGCGGTCCTGGCGGCCTTGTGGACGTTCGCCACGCACGTTCCGTTGCTGGTCGACGCGGGACGCGGGTTCGTGCCGTGGGCGACCGCGCTGTGGCACTCGGTGCCCGGGGCGGTGCTGTTCGCGGCCACGGTCGGCGTGGCCGCAACGGCGTGGCGCCACGAATCCGCGGAGGGGAGGCCGTAGCATGAGCCGGCCAAGGACGGGGAGTGCGGTGACGCTGAGCGGATCCGCACGTGTGGGGGCCGCGGTGACGGCGGGCGGCCTGTCGGCGACAGCGGGCAGGTTCCGTGTGGTGGCCGGCAGTGTGCTGGCAGGCGTGGCCGTCGCGGTCGCGTGGTCGTTCGAGTTCGCGGACCGGACCGTCGGGGGCAACGTCGCGGACGCGCTGTTGGGCTACGACGCCGCCGGGTCGGTGATCGCGGGGTCGGCTGCGGGAGCGCTGTTCGCGTTCGTGTCCGGGCTGGCAGCCACGTTCACCGCCTGCAACATCGCGGCGTTCGCTGCGGTCGCCCCGCTGCTGGGTGAGGGACGTTCCACGGGCCGGCGCGTGGCGGTGCTGCTGCGGCCGTTGGGGTGGCTGGCGGTGGGGATGCTGGCGGTCTCGGCGACCTACGGGGCGGTGGGTGTGCTGCTGGGCGAGCGGCTGCCGCAGCTGTCGATGGCGACGACGGCCGCGGGGATGCCGGTGCGGCTGGTGCAGTCCACGGTGGTGTTCGGGGTCGTCGGGGCGGTGCTCGTGTGGCTGGGTCTGGCTGCGCTGGGCGTGGTGGCCGATCCACTGGCCGGTGTGCGGCGCCGGTTCCGGTCGGTGGATGCGGTGGTGCTCGGCGGGCTGATCGGCGCGTTCCTGGTCGGCCGTCCGTTCGGGCTGTTCTTCAAGCTGTTCCGCTACGCCGCGGACCGAAGCGATCCGCTGTACGGGGCGGCGGTGTTCGCGTTGCAGTCGCTCGGCAACGTGGTGGTGCTGGCGCTCGTCTTCGTCGTGCTGGTGGTCGCCGGTCGCGGCCGGCTGGTGCGGTGGCTGCAGCACGACCCGGAGCGGGTGGCGCGGTTGACCGGCGCGGCGTTGCTGGTGGCGGGGGGGTTCACGTTCGTCTACTGGGTGGTGCGGGTCCCGGCGGTGTTCGGCTACGGCTGGTTCCCGACCCTGCCGTGGCACTGACCGGTGGCCGGCAACGACCGGGTTCGCGCCCGCCTGCGCCAGGCCGCCACCGTGGTGGGCTTGGTGGCGTTGGCGGCCAGTGCGGCCTACGGCGGGGACCTGTTCGGGGTGCGTAGCGCCCTGCAGGACACGGCCGCACCCGCCGAGCGGTCCCCGGCGGTGGGCCGCGTGGCGGGCGACAGCCCGTCGGCGACGCCGGCGGCTACGCGGGTGCGGTCGGCGGCGTGGTGGCAGACGGTGGACACCTTGGAGGGCACCGGCCCGGCCACCCAAGAGGTCGCGATCGGCGACGGGGCGTTGCAGTGGCGGGCGCGCGTCAGCTGCCGATCGGGCAACCTGGCCGTGACCGTGGCCTCGCGAGCCGATCCGCTGATCCAGGCCGCCTGTCCCGGTGAGGACGTCGGCTACGCGACCCACACGGGACCGACGCACCTGGCTGTCCAGACCGACGGGGCGTGGACGCTGGTGGTCGAGCAGCAGATCGACGTGCCGCTGGTCGAGCCGCCACTGCCGCAGATGCAGTCGGATGAGGCAGAGGTCGTCGCGGCCGGCAGCTTCTACGACATCGACCAGACCGGACGCGGGCAGGTGGCGATCTACCGGCTCGGCGACGGCAGCCACGCGCTGCGCCTCGAGGACTTCTTCGTGACCCCCAACGTCGACCTCGAGATCCGCCTCAGCCCGCTGGCCGCTCCGGAGACCACCGAGGACTACCTGTCGGCCGACGCCGCGCTGGTGGCGGTGCTGGACGCCACCGCCGGATCGATGAACTTCCCGGTGCCGGCCGGCATCGACCCGACCGCGTTCCGGTCGGTGGTCATCTGGTGCCCACCGATCGACAGCGCGTACGCCGCCGCCAGCCTCGCCCCGCCGGACCGATGACAGCCAGTCTGTGAGCGCCCCGACCCCCGCCACTGCGCTGGCCGACCGGCCGCACCTGTCCGTCGGCGGGCGCCAGATCCCGGTTGTGCTGCCCAGCCGCCGCGACCCGCGGCTGCACCTGGCGGTCGTGCTGCTGACCGTGCAGGTGCTGGGCCAGACCGTGCTGAACTTCAAGCTGTCGATCGCCCAGATCCTGGTGTCGATCGCCACGGCGGCCGCGATCGAGTTGGCGGTGACGGTCCGCCGGGACGGGATGCTGGTGTGGCCGGCCAGCGCCATGCTGACCGGGAACAGCGTCGCTCTGCTGCTGCGCGCCACCGGCACCGAGTACGGCGACTGGTGGAGCCTGAACGGGATCGGCTACTTCATCGCGGCCGTGACGCTGGCCATGGCCTCCAAGTACCTGATCCGCCCCGCCGGCCGCCACGTGTTCAACCCGTCCAACCTCGGGCTGGTGTGGGTCCTGCTGGTGGTGGGCCCGGCCGGGGTGTTCCCCCAGTACCTGTGGTGGGGTCCTCTGGGTCTGCCGGTCGCTGCGGCCCTGGTGGTGATCGTGGCCGGGGCGGTGTGGGTGCTGCGCCAGGTGAAGATGGCGGCGATGGCCGCGGCGTTCACCGCCACCTTCGCGGTGCTGATCGGGGTGTTCGCGGCGGCGGGGCAGAGCTTCTGGGCGATCTGGCACCCCGTCCCGGTGACCGGCGCCTTCTACTGGGTCAACGTGGTGCTGTCCCCCGAGGTGCTGATCTTCGTGTTCTTCATGATGTCCGACCCGGCCACGGCACCCAGGACCCCGCGCGGGCGCATCTGGTTCGGCATGCTCACCGCGGTGCTGGCCGCCGCACTGGTCTACCCCCAACCCACGGAGTTCGGGGTCAAGCTGGCGATCCTGTCGAGCCTGACCGTGACCTGCGCTGTCGTGCCGTTCATCGACCGTGCTGCGCGGCGTCGGGAGCGCGGCGAGGAGGCCCTGCAGATATCCGCCGATCCGCGACCGGCGCTGGGCCGGCTGGCCGCCGCCGCCCGCCGCCCGGCGGTGATCGCCGCCGTGATCATCGCGGTCGCCGCACCGCTGGACACCCTCAGCCTGGCCGACGACGAGCACCTCATCCTGATCGAACGGGGCGTATCGGGCGACCCCAACCCCCAGTAGAGGCGCCAGCATCTCGAGTGCAGCAGCACCTGGGACGGCCAACGGTGGGCCCAGGTCTGCGGGCCCACCGTTGGCAGCGGATCAGTGTCCGCCGCACTTTTTCATGATCGCTTGGATCTCGGAGGTGACGCCGTAGCCCTCGCCACCAGCGTCCCACGCCTGGTGCGGGAGCCCCGTGTTCAGGAACATGTCCTGAACGACCAACTCGCCGACGTCCCGAACATCGTTGGAGTTGGCGTCGCGGTAGAAGTCGACGAACCCTCCGCCGACCGGCTTGCCCTGCGCGTTCAGCGTGATGTTGGTAGCGATGAACCTCTCGCAATCGGCCGACACCAAGAACCACCCGGCGCTGCCGTTGCCTGCTGGCTTGCTCTCCTGAGCACAGTAGTGAGCGAGCGCCGGGCCGCCGATCATCATCAGTGCCCCTGCCACGGCGCAGATCGTCATCAGCCTTCGCTTCACGTTCCACGTCCTTCCGTTCGGAGCCCGTCCCTCGGGCGTTCACAGCGTCCTTGAGTTGGTAGCCGGGCGCGATGGTGGAGGCAGGAACGATCGGTGCGAGATGACATGACCGTGAACATGGGTGCTAGTACCACGCCGCGTTCGGTGGCCTACTCCCGGTAGCGGAGATTCGCCGGGGCGCCTCCGCAGCTAGCGGACGACCGGTTCCGCACCCTGGGGCGCCGCGCGCGGCTCGCGCCGGGCAGCGCGGGTACCGACCAGCAGCACCAGGCCCCCGACGGCGAGCGCGGCTCCGGCCCCCAACGCGCCCCACAGCGCCCGTGAGTCCCCACCGGCGCCGGCGGTCGAGAACAGCGTCTGCGGATCGGCGAACCGCACCCGGGAGAAGTACACGTCCTGGCTGCTGGTGTCTTCGTTGCTGTTGCGGGTGTCGTCCCAGGCGACGTAGGCGGCCTCGTCGGTGGTGGCGAGACCGATCGGGCCTTTCACCCCGTAGGTCTCGGCGACGCCGAGGCTGCGGTCGATCGCCCGGTCGGTGACCTTGATGTTGGGCGCCCAGCTGCGGCCGCCGTCGGTGGAGTAGCTGTAGTAGACGTCCTGCCAGCGGTTCTCGTCGGCTTGCGGGTCGAAGGCCACGTCGTTGCGCCAGTCGTACCAGGCGACGTCGAGGCGACCGTTGGGCGCGACCGCCAGCGACGGGAACATCTCGTTGTAGCTCCACTCACGCTTCGGCTCGACGTCGTTGATCCGCACCGGCTCGCCCCACGTGCGTCCACCGTCGTCGGAGCGCATGAACGCGACCATGGGCTTGCCCTCGCCGGTCTCCTCCCACACGACGGACAGCGCGCCGGTGGCCGGGTCGAACGCCGGCGAGGGACCGCTGAGCCAGTCGCGCTCCTTGGCGGGGCGGGTGTGGATCGCCTGTTGGGTGAAGGTGCGTCCGCCGTCGCGTGAGGTGGCCAGCCACAGGTTGGCGGGTGGTGCCAGCGTGCCCTCGGGGGCGTCCTTGGGGGGACGCACGTTCTGGCCGAAGAAGGCGTGCACCGCCCCGTCGGCTGCGACCGTCAGGTGAGGCTCGCTGAACCAGCCGTCCATGTCGCCGGCCACGTCCACCGGATCGGAGAAGGTTCGTCCCCCGTCGTCGGAGACGCTGACGTAGGGACGGCTCTTGATGTCCCAGTAGTACTCCTTGCCCTCGAGCACCTCCTCGGACAGGTTCCACGTGCCGTTGTTGGACATCCAGCCGACGTACACGCGGCCCGCCTCGTCGCGATCGGCGACGACGGTCGGCAGAGCATCCGCGCCGAACTGGCCGGCGTCGAGGTCGGGCTCCACCCACGGCAGCACCGTGGTCTCGAAGCTCGCCCCCAGGTCGGTGGTCCTGTCGAGGAGGACCCGCTGGTGGTAGGTGGTCGGGTCGATCCCGCTGCGCACGACGTAGAGGGTGCCGTCCTGGGCGAAGGCGACGCCGGTGACGGGACCGAAGCTGGCGAACATGTTGCAGCGTGGCCACTCCGCCACGTCGGGCAGGGGCCGCGCCGTCCAGGTCAGTCCCGCGTCGGTGGAGACGTGCAGCGTGCACCGCGCCGCGTAGGCGTCGCCCTGGGCCACGGCGATCGTCCTGGGGTCGTCGGGGTGGGTGGCGACCGTGGGGACCGCGTGGGCCCGCGTCGCGGCGGGTGTGGCCGTGACCTGCACGGCGGCGTCGGCACGAGGATCGGTGTCCTCCGCTCCGGCCGCCGGAGGCGCCAGCACGGCCAGGACCACCACGACACAGATCGCCAGCGGTCTGCATCGCGACACGGGTCGCCTCCGGTTCGTCGCCAAGCTCAGGGCGGGAGCCTCCCACCCGCGGCGGAGTGGCTCAATAGAGGCACTCCGCATATAGATGTGGCGTGCACCTAGTCGAGCGCTGCCGGGCCGCCTTCGGGGATCCGTGTGACGGCGACGCGGTCAGTAGGACACGCGGGCGGTTAGCCGCCGTCGGGCTCAGATGTGTCCCCGCCGTGGACGCCGTCCGTTTCGTGTTCCGGGATGCCGGGCGACCCTCGCAGGCGGCTGACGACGATGAACGCGAGGAAGGCGACGGCCGGGACGGCCAGGACGATCAGCTCGTCGAGTCCACCGGCACCACCGCCGCCGTGGGCCAGTAGTGTTCGCAGCAGCAGGGTCATGTCGGCACCGTTCCCGTAGCGGCCAGGTTCAGCCGGGGTCGTACCTCGGATCGCCCGCGAGCACAAACGCCGCCGGGACACCCGGCTATCTGCGTTGAGCACTTACCGCGACATCGCACCGCCTCGTAGCTTCCCCTCGTTACACGTCCTTCGGCGAGGGAGATCGTGCATGCGCTGGCGTCGGACGAGCAACCGTCGGCCACGACGGTCGGAGCACGCGAACGAGTGGACGGCGATGCGACGCACCGCAGTCGGCGTGAGCGCGGCGTTCGCGGTCGCCCTGGTCGGAGGGACGGGGAGCGGCGTCGCGGCCGAAGACGGCCCGACGGTGCTCCCGGCACGGCAGATCACGACCGACCTGAACCCTGTCCGGGCTCACACACAGCCGGAGATCGCGGTTCACCCTGACGATCCGAACACGCTCGTCATTGTCGAAGCGAGCTTCCTGGCCGGGACGTGCCACGCCCACGTCAGCCGTGACGGCGGCCACACGTGGACGCAGCGCGAGGCCCGTCCCCAACCCGATAGCCCTCCGTCGTGCGCGCGCCCGGCGTTCGGTGCGTTCCTGGATCTGGAGTTCGGGCCCGACGGCACCCTGTACTTCGCCGGTGCGGCGTCGGAGACCAAGGGCAGCAATGAGCCCACGAGCCCCTACGTCGCCCGCAGCGACGACCTCGGGGAGACGTGGGAGATCGCGATGCTCGCCGACGGCACCGACACGGCAGAGTTCACCGACCACGAGGGCCAGACCCGACGAGACACACAACGTTTCAGCAACACGCGCCTCGCTGTGCACCCCACCGATCCCGACGTCGTCTACGTCGGCTACCGCTACGAGCCGGCGACGCTCGGTTTCGACGAGGGTCCCCGGCGCACCCGGATAGCGGCGTCCGAGGATGCCGGGCGGTCGTGGAGCGAGCTGGTCGACCCGTTCGCGAACCTGCCGCCAGACGAGGTGTACGGCTCGGACCAGCCGGCCCTGGCGGTGGCCCCGGACGGGACCGCCCACGCGTTCACCAAGGAGCGGCCGGAACCTGACGCCGAGGGTTTCCCGCGGCTGCTGGCGACCACGTCGACCGACGGTGGGCGCAGCTGGCAGGGGCGGGTGCTCGACGACAGCGTCGCCATCTGCGGGCCCTGTCTCACCACCCCTGAAGCGGCGATCGACCCGGACAACGGCAACATCTACGTGGTGTTCGAACTCAGCGAGAGCCCACCGCCCAACGCCCGCGACGACCGCGACATCTGGGCGATCGTGTCCACCGACGGTGGCGAAACGTTCAGCGACCGTGTCCGCCTCAACGACGGACTGGATCCCGACCGCGACCCCGACAACAACCAGATGTTCCCCGGCATCGACATCTCTCCCAACGGGCGCGTCGACGTGACGTGGTACGACTTCCGCAGCGACCGTGCGTACAACCCGGACAGCCGCGGCACGGCCGACCACATGGGCGACCTGTACTGGGACGTGTACTACACCTACTCCCGCGACGGCGGGCAGACCTGGGCCCCCAACGTGCGCATCAGTGACCGTTCCATGCACCGGCAGGACGGCTACGCCATGCACGTCCAGTACCATCTCGGCGGCCCGATCAGTGTCGCGGCGACCGACGCCCGGACCCACGTGACATGGTCGGATTCCCGCAACGGCAGGCCGCCCGACCAACTCGCCGAGGACGCCTACTACACGTCGGCCGTCCACGACCCGTCCGCCAGCGCCTCCGCGGTGTCCTTCACGTCTCTCGCGCTGGGGGGCGCGTCCGGCCTGGTCCTTGCCGGGCTGGTCGTCGTCGCGATGAGCCTGGCGATGCGGCGCAGTTCGTCGTGAGGTCGTGACGCGCCCGGAGCCCGGCGCACACGTACGGCTTGCATGAGACCGCGGTCAGCGAACAGCCGTCCGGCAGTGACGAGGCCTGGAGCCAGCAGTTCCGTGCCAGTTCGATTGAGTGGATGCGTCTGCGCTTGATCCTCCCTGCGGCCGTCTACGCGGTCATCATCGGGCTCTCGTCCTTGCCGGCGGACGCGTTCCCGGACACACCGACGGGCCTGGGGCTGCTCGGCCACGCCGTGGAGTACGCCGCTCTCGGCGCCAGCCTGCGGTGGGCGCTGGCCACCATCCGGCCAGCCACGGCCGTGACCGTGGTCGTCGTCCTTTCTCCTGGCAGGCGTGGACGAAGCGTTCCAGTCGCTACGACCGGACAGGACCCCTGAGGCCATCGACTACGCAGTCGACGTGGCTGCTGCGAGCCTCGCCGCGCTCGCCGTCCAGAGGAGCACCCGTTACAGGTAGGTGACGTTGCCGCGGCCTAGGCCTCCGAACCGCCGGCGCGTGTCGAAGATCCGTCCGGCTCGACCCTCGATGCGGTCGTAATCGAAGGCGTCGTGGTCGGTGACGAGCACGACGAGGTCGGCCGCGGCGACCAGCTCGTCGGGCGCGTCGGCCATGACGTGCGCCCCGTTCGACAGCGTCGGGGCCCGCACGTGCGGGTCGACGATGGCGACGTCCGCCCCCAGCTCCGACAGCTGCTTCACGATCACCCGGGCTGGGCTCTCGCGGGCGTCGGCGGTGTTGGGTTTGTAGCTGTAGCCGAGGACGACGATCCGTGAGCCGTTCACCGCCAGCTTGGCCTCGTTCAGGATGGCTTGGATGCGACTGACGATGTGGCTCGGCATGTGACGGTTCACGTCATTGGCGAGCTCGACGAACCGGAAGGTCTCGTCCAGCTGGCGCTTGACCCGCCACGACAGGTAGGTCGGGTCGATCGGCAGGCAGTGGCCGCCGACGCCGGGTCCGGGGCGGAACGGCATGAACCCGAAGGGCTTGGTCGAGGCGGCATCGATCGCCTCCCACACGTCTACCCGCAGCGCTGCGGCGAACATGGCGAGTTCGTTGACGAGGGCGATGTTGACGTGGCGGAAGGTGTTCTCGATCAGCTTCGACAGCTCGGCGACCGCCGGGGAGCTGACCGCCACGACCTCATCGACGAACGCGCCGAAGAAGGCCGCGACCGCGTCGCGTGACGCCTCGTCGACGCCCGAGACGATCTTCGGGGTGTTCTCCAACCGGTGGGTCGGGTTGCCGGGGTCGATCCGCTCCGGTGAGTAGCCGAGGAGGAAGTCGCGGCCGGCGACGAGCCCGCCGGACTCCTCGGTGAGCACGGGGGCGAGGAGCTCCTCGGTGGTGCCCGGGTAGGTAGTGGACTCGAGGATGACGAGGGCCCCTGGCCGCAGCGCCCGCCCGACCGTCCGGGCGGCGGTCTCGACCGCGCCGAGGTCGGGGAGTTCCTCGCGCAGCGGCGTGGGCACGCTGATGACGGCCACGTCGAAGCCGGACATGTCGGCGGGGTCGTCAGTCGCGACGTACCCGCGGTCGAGGGCCTCCCGCAGCTCCTGGTCGGTGACGTCCTCCAGGTAGCTCTCGCCCCGACGCAGCCACTTCACGCGCTCGCGGTCGATGTCGTAGCCGACGACCGGGAAGCCGGCCTCGCTCGCCCGCATGGCGACGACCAGGCCAACGTAGCCCTGTCCGACGACCGCGACCTTGGCTGCCCGAGCGGAGATCCGTTCGAGCAGCGACCGGAGCGGATCGCGAACCTCAGCCATCCCTGATGGCTCCCTCTGCCGAGGGCTTCTTCTCGGCGTTGGCTGGCTGTCCGTTGCCGTTGCCACTCACGGACAGCCGGCGATGACCGTTCGGAGACACGTAGGACTGCCCTGCCGGGTCACGCTGTCCGTTGCCGTGCGAACCGTTCCCGATGACACCGGCCGCCGGACGGTACTCGGTGACGATCTCGCAGAGGACCTCGCGGATGACAGCACCGTCGAACCGGTCGCAGACCGCTTCGAGCCGCTTGAACTTCCGCTCGAGATCCTGGAGTGGCTCCACGCCGTTCGCGCGGCCGATGAAGATCTTCGGGTGCCGTGTCACCTGGGCGTGCTCCTCGTCCAGCGTGAGTTCCTCGAAGAGCTTCTCTCCGGGGCGTACACCGGTGTAGACGATCTCGATGTCCTCCATGGGACGGAAGCCGGACAGGCGGATCATGTCGCTCGCGAGATCGGCGATCCTGACCGGCTCGCCCATGTCCAGGGTGAAGATCTCACCGCCCTGCCCCATGGAGGACGCCTGGAGCACGAGTTGGGCGGCCTCCGGGATCGTCATGAAGTAACGGACCATCTCTGGATGGGTCACGGTGACCGGCCCGCCCGCCTCGATCTGCCGCCGGAAGATCGGCACCACGCTCCCGGCCGAGTCCAGGACGTTGCCGAACCTCACGATGATGAAGCGGGTGTCGCTGATCCGATCGAGGCCCTCCAGGTAGCGGCACGCCGCCCGCTTGGAGCTGCCCATGACCGACGAGGGGTTGACCGCCTTGTCGGTCGAGATGAACACGAACGCCGCGGTCTGGTGGACATGGGCCGCCCGCGCCAGGACGCAAGTGCCGAAGGTGTTGTTCTTGACCGCCTCCCCGGGGTTCGTCTCCATGAGGGGAACGTGCTTGTGCGCGGCAGCGTGGAAGACGACGTGGGGCCGGTAGGCGCCGAACACCGCCTCGGTCCTCGACTCGTCGCAGACATCGGCGACGCACGCGTCCAGAGCCAGCGACGGCCACCTCTCACGCAGTTCGCGGTCGACCTCGAAGAGCGCGTTCTCGGCGCGGTCGAGCAGGATGAGCCGTTCCGGGGAGAACTCCGCTATCTGGCGGCACAGTTCCGAGCCGATGCTCCCTCCAGCGCCCGTGACCAGGACGACCTTGTCATCGATGAACCGGCGGATCGAGGTCACGTCGAGCTCGACCGGCTCACGGCGCAACAGGTCCTCGATCGCGACAGGGCGGATCCGGGAGAGGTTGACCTGTCCACCAACGATCTCGTAGACGCCGGGGATGATCTTGACCGGGATGCCGGCGCCCTCGCAGATGTCGGCGATGCGCCGGATATCGTGGCCGGGGGCGTTCGCGATCGTGATGATGACCTGCTGGGCGCCCGCTTCCGCGCAGAGCCGCGGCAACTCCTTCGTCGCGCCCAGTACAGGCACGCCGTGGATCGCGGTGCCGACCTTCCGGCTGTCGTCGTCGAGGAAGCCTACGGCGTGGATCCCGAGATCCGGCCGGGCCTGGATCTCCTTGGCGACGAGGTAGCCGGCCTGGCCGGCCCCGACGAGCATGGTCGGCACACGCTCACTGGCTGGGCGTAGCAGGCGCGTCGCTCGCCGCTCGTCGAGTAGCCGTCGCATGGCGCGCACGCCCGCCACCGCGAAGAACGCGAGGACGAAGTCGGTGAGGATCACCCCACCGGGGACTGCGACGAGGTCGAGAACGCTGCCGTCGGTGGTGAGAGCCGCCCGGCGCAGTCCCAGCAAGACAACGCTGGGGACAGCACAGGCCAGGTAGGCGCGGACCATGTCGTGCAGGCCGACGTAGCGCCATGACCCTCGGGTGACCTTGAATGCCGCCAAGGAGGCGTACCGCAACAGGACCACGCCTGGCAACGAGACCAGGAGGGTTTCGGTGTACTCCGCCGGCGGTGGGCCGTCGAACCGGATGAAGAAGGCGCCGGCGTACGCGAGCGATAGCAGGGCGAGGTCGATCACGGTCCTCGCTGTTCGCAGCAGTCTCGACCCCATGCCCCAGGCCCCCGCCTTTGCCGGGCCACCGTTCGACCCACGCGCGGTACGTTAGACGACAGTCGTCGTTTGTCCAGCGGGCTGCTTCGGTGTTCTCAGCTCCGCCACCTTGCGAGCCTTGAAGGGCCTCGAAGGCGGCGGGGGGTTTACCAGACTGGTTGACGGAGCCATTCAGCGAACCGGTTCCGCAAGGACCGACTGAAGCGGATCTCGATGTGAAGGTCGGCGTTTACGTCGCCTGAGATCCGCACCCGATCATCGTCGGCCGCGGCAGCGACCGGCGGCCCCAGCTCCCCGAATGGGCCCATCCCGGACCCATCTCCCCCGCCCCGAACGTCGACGTCGACGACCGACCAACCGTCCGGTGCGGAGACGGTGATGTCGAGGCGGTCGGGGATCGCCTTCGCCTGTCGCCAGACCGTCAGTTCGTAGATGAGGTCGGGCCCGTCGTGTTCCAGCTGCACCGGTCCCTCGAGATCGACCTTGAAGTGATTGCTGGAAGACGACGGCGTTTCGAGGAAATGGTCCACGGCGAAGTGCCCGTGGATCCTGCCTGTTCCGATGCTTAGCTCTTCCCCAGCAGAATCTGTGACCGCGGTCGCATAGCTGTCTTGCGGTGCCCAGATCGTGAACCAGGTCCGGTTGAAACCGTCGTGACGTTCACGCAGTGTTGGCATTGAAACGGCCGGGGGAGAAGATCCGAGGATCGTGTCATCCATGCCCGAATCCGGCAACGGGTTCTCCAGCTCGATCTCCAGACGCGACTCGCGCACGGCTGCTTCACCGGACGGCCGGAGAGTGACGTCCCCGCGCAGTGTGTGGCCAACGTGGACGTCCTGCTTGTTCGCTCCTGCGTTGATGGCCGTTAGCGCCAGCAAGTCTGCCGACGGATCGAACGCCTGCATGGAGCCGGGGGCCGGGGCGGATGCGAAGGCCCGTTGCTCGTCCTCGCGTCGGCTGTAGATCTGCAGGTGCCGCTGGGAGGCGGCGCGTGCGACTGCACGCGCCATGTCGTCGCCCTCCCATCCTCCAGCGAGGATCCGGACGAAGGCTGCCTCCGCGAACGCCTCGAGGTACTCCTTCCGCACCTGGCCGTCCTCGCCGCTACCGCCCAGAACCTGGACGGCGTCGACCATGGTGACCCGGGGTACGTCGGCCGGGGGGACGGGGTTGGGGAGGCCCGGGACCTGGGCGAACTCGGGGTCGGTGACAGTGACCGGTCCGACGGGGGCGAGGAGGATGGACAACCCGACGGGGTCGATGACGATCACCCCGTCGGGGCGCTGCCCGGTTCGCTGCTCGTAGAGGTTGAGGAGGACGGGGGCAACCGTCGGCAGGTCGGGGTCGAGGTTGACGTTCGTGACGAACCCCGAGGCGTTCGCGTGGCCGTAGCGATCGAGGAAGTCGCGCGGCGCGGGGACGGCGACGAAGCTCTCTCCGGCGCGGTCGGTGTAGAACTCACCGGCCGGGATCAGGTCGGACAGCAGAAGTCGCCCGCCGTCCGCTTGGAGGGCGCCGAAGGCGCCGAAGAACCCACCGGTGCCGCGAAGCTCGGCGTTGTTCTGTAGCGCCAGGACGTAGCGACGCGGTCCGTCCCCTCCGAGGAAGCCCACCACCGCGGGGAACAGCGCCTGGGTCGTTTCCACGCGCTGATGCGCGGCTCGAGCGAGGGCCAGCGTTTCCCACCTGGCGTCCCGAACGGAAGACGGCAGCCACGCGGCGGGAGTCGCAGCGAGCCGCTCCGATGCATCGGCGAGTCGATCACTCTGGATGCCACCGAACGCTGCGCCGGCCTCCCGAAGGGCGATCAGATCGATCCTCCCTTCGTCGCTGACGATGTCGAAGCCCTCTCCGGCGATGAAGGGCTCCGATCGTTCGAGCGCATCGACCGCCAGTGCCAGGGCGGCGTCGCCGGTCTGAACGATCTCGGCGATGACGTCGAGCGTCCGACCAGCGAGCGGTAGCCGCTCGGCGACCTGCCAGCGGATGGACGACACGCGATCGATCGCGTCCGTCAGTTGCCTCCTCGTTCGGATCACGTCGTGGCGTGCTTCTCGCAGGTCACCGCCACTGAGTTCACTTGCGGTCGTGGCGAGCTGGGCCCGTGCGGTTGTGAGAGAACCGCGGATCGCGAGTAGATCGATCAGGAGGATGACACCGAGAGCGAGTACCGCAACGACGAGCGCGCCGACGAACCCGACGAGTCGACGCCGCCTTCTCCTGTTGTGCCGCCGCTTGGGCTGGACGTCAAGTTGGGCAGGTGTCCGGAGCGCCACTTCTCAGCCGAGCAGGTCACGGACGAGGACGTCGGCGATGCGCATCCCGGCCTTCCCGTCCCAGAGAGGTATCGCGGCCGGCTCTTGATGCCGCTCCAGCGCCTCGGCGGCAGCAGTGGCGATCGCCGCCGAGTCGGTTCCCAGGATCCGGTTGGTCCCCAGCTTGCAGGTGATCGGCCGCTCGGTGTTCTGCCGGAGCGTCAAGCACGGGACACCGAGCACGGAAGCTTCTTCTTGGACGCCGCCGGAATCTGTCAGCACCAGCGCGGCGGCGTCGAGTAGGCCGATGAAGTCCAGGTATCCCAGCGGCTCGACCCGCTTCAGACCGTTCGGGATCGGGACGCCGAGATCTTGGAGCTGCTGCTCGGTGCGCGGATGGACGGGGAAGACGAGCGGCACATCGCGCGAGATCTCGCCGAGCGCTCCCATGAGGGCGGTCAGTTGCCGGGCCTCGTCGACGTTCGACGGCCGGTGCAGTGTCACCAGCCCGAACCGGTCGCTCAAGCCCAACCGCTTACGCGCGCTCACCGCGCGCTCACGCGCGCGAGGGAGGTTCACGAGGAGCGTGTCGATCATGACGTTACCGACACAGTGGATCTGGTCGGCGGGAATGCCTTCGGCCAGGAGGTTGTCGTCAGCGTCTTCACTTGGTGTGAACAGCCACCGTGAGATCCGATCGGTGAGGACCCGGTTGATCTCCTCTGGCATCGTCCAGTCCCCGGACCGGAGCCCGGCCTCGACGTGCGCGACGGGGACATTCAGCTTGACGGCCGTGAGCGCGCAGGCGAGCGTCGAGTTGACGTCACCCACGACCACGACGGCCTCGGGGAGATCGGCGAGGATGTACTTCTCGAAGGCCACCATGACCCCGGCGGTCTGCCGGGCATGGGTCCCCGACCCGACTCCCAGATCGACGTCCGGGTGAGGCAGGCGCAGCTCATCGAAGAACTGCAACGACATCTGACGGTCGTAGTGCTGGCCCGTGTGGACCAGTGCAACGTCCGCCCGACCGTCGAGCGCACGGAGGACCGGCCCGACCTTCATGAAGTTCGGACGTGCGGCAGCGACTAGAACGACCCTTGGATGCCAACCTCGCCGCCGTCCGAACACGCTTCCCCGTTCGCTTCCCCGTGCCCGACTTCCGCACCGCCCTCGAAGGGCCAGTTCGTCCCACGCCGACCCGACTCATCAGCAACGGAACAGTAGCGATGAGAGACGATCTAGGCAGACAGGAGCGACTGCTTACAGGCGTTCGACGGTCGTCGCCAGGTCCAGCGAGCCGGACACCTCCGTACGAGCGACAACGGCGAAGCTGGGATGCAGCCGATTGAAGTCCGTGGCAACCCAGCCTTCTTCTCCTTGCCCAGCATCGATGATCTCCAACTTGAACGGATGGCGGGAATCGAAGCGCATCCTCACGGGATCGGCAACAACCGTCTTGGCGTCGACTTTCTTGGGCTCGATACCCGGCTCAATATGTAGGTAGAAAGCAACGGGGACAGTTCCCTTCGCTGCGACGGTGTCGAGGATCGTCAGGGCATCGTCGCGCAGATCCCAGCGACGTCGATGGAGGGCTCTCTCGGGGAGGCGCAAGTACCCATCGTGCGCAGCCTGCACGGCCGAGCGTCCGCACCGGCTGAACACTTCCTCGACCTTGGGCCTCGCCCTGCGCGCCGCACGGAACCGTCCCCATACCTCGGTCTGGTTCTCACCGCCTACCTCGGCGGTGTTGTGTGCGCGCGTGGAACGCTCGTAGTGACGGCGATCGCCTTCGTACGTCGAGGTCCCCGTGTCGACGATGACCCGCTGACCATCGACAGTGAGAACGAACGATAGGCAATCCGCGTGGGCATGAGCGGGAAGTTCGTCGGGACAAGGCGAGCCGATGTCACCGACCAGGTGAAACGGTCCCATCCTCGCGACGAAGTAGCCGGAATCGGATAGGAGCCTGAAGAGTTCTGAAGGGCGGGCGCCGCCGGTGAGTACGTCCACTAAACGGCGTGGAACGCTGACACAATCATTGAACAGAGGAACGTCGCCGTCCGGAAGGAGCATCGCCACCATCCAGTCCTTCATTCGGCGGATGGCATCCGAGAGTGTGGAAGGACAGGTCCCTCGGTAAGCATTCAACAGCCCAGCGATGTCGGTAAGGTCGCCGAGGACCTGGACGTGGTAGGAGGGCGACAACTCGAAGTGACCTCCGTCTGGCAGCACCTGCCGATCCAATTCGACATGGAGCAATCTCAGTGCGGCTCGTAGTAGGAGCTTGTCATCGAAGAAGATCCCGAGCCCGACGAGGGCCTTCAGGTTCTTCATCAAGTGGTTGCCACCGACGTCGAGCTCCAGATGTGTCCGGATGAATCCGGCATGTAGGCGGAGGTCTTCAACGAGGTCGCGCTTGAGTTCGCTGTTGTCTGCGAGTTCGCCGTAGAGATGGCAGAGCACCCACGCGCGTACTGACGCGACGTACGGCGACCATGCCTCACCGCCCCCGAACCGGTTGGCTTGGCGCCAGGACAACCAGAGCTGTCCGAAACGTTTTCCCGTTTCTCCGGAGTCTCGGAGCAAGCTCCAGGCCCACTCGAGGTAATGAAGGTGGTACCGCCATAGCTGCGAGGCGTCCTCCGGTGCCCGCACGGGGGGCCAGCCCAGCTCACGGTGCTCGTTGAGAAGGGAGATCGCGCCGTCCACAAGGGCACCTGCGCTCTGAAGATCCCGGGACAGTCGTGTACCGATCGGCTCGAATGATCTCGGCCACCCAACTTCGACTGGTACGCTGCGGCGTGTCAACAGTACCCGCGCCCGGTCCCCCATAGCGCCGAGGACTGTTCTCTGGGCCCGCAGGCGGATGCGGTGAGCCATCTGCGCCGGGGAGAGATGTCGAGCTGTTCGCAGAAGCAGCCCCCACTCCTCGGTCGAGGGCAACTTCACAGCAGTAGCTCGGCTTCCTGGCGGACCCCTTCCGAGAACCTGCGCGGATCGTAGCCGAGATCACGAACTGCGTCGGAGTTGTCGAATACCTTGTGTTCTTGCAGACGTAGGATCTGTTCTCCTCTTAGTCGCGGCTGCGACGAGATGCGCTCGTACATGCGGACTGTCCACGCCATCGCGCGTAGCGGCACGGGAACGAGGAATGGTTCTCGGCCAACGGCGCGGCCGGCTTCGAGGACAAGCTGTCGAAACGTGATGGCTCCAGGACCGCCAACGTCGTAGATGCGACCGACTGCGGCACTGCGCCCGAGGGCTGCCACGAGGACATCAGCGAGGTCGTCGACGTGCACGGGCTGCTGCAAACCCGTTCCACCAGCCGGTAGTGGGAAGACCGGACTCCGTTTCAGGAATCGCAGCAGCCGGGCGATGTTCCGATCCTCGGGTGTGCCGTAGATCATGGTCGGGCGCACAATGGTCCAGTCCAGCTCCGAGTTCCGGATCGCATCCTCGGCTGCTAGGCGTACCGCCTTGCTACCGGCAGGCAAGCGCGTGAATACCGAGGTTGTGGAAACGAAGACGGCGCGGCGGATGCCGGCCGTTTCCGCAGCCTCGATGATCCCCGGGGCGTGGCCGAGGCCAAGTGAGGCGACGTTCATGAGCGCATCCGCGTTCGCTGATCGAAAAGCTCTCTTCAATCCATCCGCGTCGCCGAGGTCCCCGATCAGTGGCTCAGCACGTCGAGACTCGACTTTGGACGCCGCCGTTCGGCTACGGGCGATCGCCACCACTTGGTGCCCACGCTGAACCAGCTTCGGTAAGACGTGGCCTCCGAGGAACCCGCTGCCGCCAGTGAGCAGGATCCTCACTGCAGCGCCGTATGCTCATGGACAGCGGCCTTGAGGATGTCCAGGTAATCGGCTGCCAGCTGTCGCCGGTCGAAATGCTCCTCGACGTACCGGCGGCCTCTCCGTCCCATCTCCGCCCGTCGCTCCGGGTCGTTCGCCAAGTGCATGATCGCCCTGACCAGATCCTCTACCGCCTCCGGCCGCACAACGACGGCTCCGGCCTCGCTTAAGATTTCTGCGGGCTCTCCGCGTACCGCTCCGACCACCGCCTTCCCGGACGCCAGGTACTCGAAGATCTTCGAAGGGATGAACGTCCGGAACAGCGGAACATCCTTTAGCGGTACCAGACAGATATCAGCTGCAGCAAGGATGGACGGAACCTGCTCCCGCGAGACGCCAGGATGCATCGTGACGTTTGTGAGCCCCCGTTCGTTGACCTCCTCCTCTAGCTCTCGCTTTTCGGCTCCTTCGCCGACGAGAGCCAGGTGAACGGGCTCGTCCGCGAGGCATGCCGCTGCTTCAACGACGGAATGCAGGCCGTGGGAGATCCCGTGGGCGCCGATGTAGAGGACGAGCACTTGCTCAGGTCCGGCACACAGCCACTCGCGCATGTCCGGGTCGACGCGTAGATCAGGTGAGAAAAGCGAAAGGTCAACACCGTTGCGGATTGTGTGAACCTTCGACGGATCGATGCCTCGGTCCACGATGTTCCGCTGGAACCCCTCAGTAACGACGACCACCGCGTCCGAACTACGGTACGCAGCCAGCTCCACCGCCTCAAGCGCACGGATGACGACGCGGTTCTTCAGGACACCGAGCTCCACGAAGATAGCCGGCCATAGGTCGCGTACCTCGATGATCAGACGAGCACGCTTCACGCGAGCGATCAGCCAGGCCGACAGTATCGAGAAGAACGTCGGGGACGACACCACGACGACGTCCGGATGTCCGACTCGAGACAGGCCCAGTATGACGCTGGTGATCATGAACGAGAGGTGTCCGAGCGTCTTCTTGACGACCCCCACGTTGGGTGTCGCGTAGAGCCATGTGCGGACGACCCTGTAACCGTCGATGCGCTCATCACGACGCCATGCGCCCCGGTATTCGGGCGGTACCACCCCTGTGGGATGATTCGGCATGGCGGTCAGTACCGTGACGTCGCACCCACCCTGCACCCAGTGGGCCGCCAGTTCGCTCAGGCGAGCCTGGGGCGCCCCGATCTCCGGCGGGAAGTAGTGGGTGACCACCAATACCTGCATGGCGTCATCCTCCGACAGCGGGTACGTCATCGAACACCAGGCTCGGTACGGAGAGGTACAGGACGTTGAGCACCACTGCCGAAACAACCGGTACAAGTACACCCACCAGCCCGCTCGTGCTCGCAGCGAATCCGGATGCTCCAAGCAACAGGGTGAAGGCGGCAACGACACCGGTTGTGCGAGCATGGGACCAGCCACCTCGAACCAAGCGCTGGTAGACGTGGTCTCGGTGCGGCTGGTGCCATGGGAGACCACGACGTAGCCGGGCGAGAAGGGTCCAACCAGTATCGGACAGGTACAGGCTCAGCGGCAGAACCGCAACGGCGATTCCTATCTCGGTAGCGATGATGAGCGCGCCGGCAGCCAACCAAGCACCGAAGAAGTAGCTGCCGACATCGCCGAGGAACGCACGGGCCGATGGGAAATTGAAAGGGAGGAACCCCAACGCTCCGGCCGCCACGATCGAACCGATCGCCGCAGCCGTCGAAGCACCCGTCAGCGCGCCAGCCAGAAGCCACGTTGAGCCGGCGATCGCCGCATGCGTACCGGAGATCCCGTTGATCCCGTCCATGAAGTTGAACGCGTTCACGTACCCTGCGAACCACAGGACAGAGATAACGGCGGGCACCGACAGAAGACCGTCTTGTAGAATCGCGACGCTCACCGCCACTCCGACGGCCATTTGCACAGGCAATCGCAAGCCAACCGACAGGCCTCGAGCGTCGTCCACAAAGCCCAATAAGGCGAGGACCGTTCCGGCTGCTACGACAGTCCAGAGATCCACGGCGCCTCTGCTGGCTGCGATGGCACCTACGGTGCCGCAGACGATGGCTGGCGAGAGCCCGAGTCCACGGACGACTCGTCCTTCGTGCGAGGAACGATGGTTTGGGACGTCGAACACTTCTCGGGACGACAGGAAATCGATCACGACCGGCGACAACGCTAGGGTCCCGAGCAAGGCGGCGAACCCGTACAGCGACGTCCTCCCCTCCTCACACGATCGCCTGGGCAGCGCGGCGGTCCCCCCACAGTTCGCAGTATCCTACGCACTCGCCGGCTCAGCGCTATGACGGATCGAGCGACCGCATGAAGCAGGTGTTCCAGGACCTGAAGGACGGCGCGACCAGGGTCGAAGAGGTCCCCGCTCCTGCTTCGCGGCCCGGCCACCTGCTCGTCCGCACTAATTCCTCGGTGATATCTGCTGGGACGGAGCGGATGCTCGTTGAGTTCGGACGAGCGAACGTTCTCACGAAGGCGCGCCAGCACCCGGAACGGGTACGCCACGTACTGGACAAGATGGCGACGGATGGGATCCGTCCCACCATCGATGCGGTGAAGGCGAAGCTCTCTGAACCTGTGGCGCTCGGCTACACCGCGGCAGGTGAGGTGATCGACGTTGGGAAGGGCGTTCGAAGTTTCAAGGTGGGTGATCGCGTCGCAACGAACGGGCCGCACGCTGAGATCGTTAGCGTCCCGGCGAACCTCTGCGCGGGCATCCCCGGCGACCACGTTGCGTTCGAGCAGGCCGCCTTCACGCCACTTGCAGCGGTCGCTCTTCAAGGTCTCCGTCTTGCAGAACCCACAATCGGTGAGCGCTTCGTCGTCACGGGTCTCGGACTCATCGGACAGCTCGCGGTGCAGCTGCTCCGGGTGCAGGGTTGCCAGGTCCTCGGGATCGACCATCGGAAGGAGCGGCTGCAACTCGCGGAGCGGTTCGGTGCTGCGCCGGTGGACCTGTCCGCCGGAGAGGATCCTGTTGCCGCTGCCGAAGCTTTCACAGGCGGCGCTGGCGTCGATGGGGTCATCATCGCGGCCACCACGTCTTCGAACGACCCCATCCGGCAAGCGGCGGAGATGTGCCGGAAGCGGGGCCGCATCGTGCTGGTGGGAGTCGTGGGTCTAGAGCTGGAGCGACAGCAGTTCTATGAGAAGGAACTTAGGTTCCAAGTCTCCTGCTCGTACGGTCCGGGCCGCTACGACCCGGATTACGAGGGAGGTGGTCAAGATTATCCCCAGGGGTTTGTCCGCTGGACTGCAGGACGGAACTTCGAAGCCGTGCTCGGCCTTATGGCACAGGGTCGGCTGGATGTTGCATCGCTCACTACCTCGCACCATGAGTTGGCCGATGCGGCCACCGCATACAAGGAACTCAGCGAGCCCTCGGCTATCGGCGTCCTGCTGAGGTATCCGCGGGTCTCAGGCGTTACCGAGTCGAGGACCGTCACGACAAGTTCCACTTCCCGACCCATGCCGATCCAGCGAGCCAACGGTGTCGTTGGTGTGATAGGTGCGGGCAACTACGCTCAACGCGTGCTCCTTCCGGCCCTGGCGAAGACCGACGCGCGGCTGGCCGTCGTCGCTTCGCGCGGGGGATCGGACGCCGCCCGAGCTGCGAAACGGTTCAGATTCGAGCGAGCGACCACTGACATCGACTCGCTCTTCGACGACGAGTCGATCGATACCCTCATCGTCGCTACGCGGCACGATACGCACGCGGCCCTCACGGTTCGAGGCCTCGAAGCGGGCAAGCACGTCTTCGTCGAGAAGCCTCTTGCGCTAGCACTCCAGGACGTCGACCAGATACGGAGGGTAGTCGCAGACCATCCCAACCGGATCCTCTGCGTTGGCTTCAACCGACGCTTCTCTCCGTTGACGGCTACCATGAAGCGCCTCCTCTCCATGGTCAGTCAACCGAAGACACTGATCGCCACCGTCAATGCGGGTCGGGTCCCCGACGATCACTGGACTCAGGACTTGGATATCGGCGGTGGCAGGATCGTCGGCGAGGCTTGTCATTTCATCGATCTGCTGCGGCATCTAGCGAACAACCCCGTACAGCATGTGCACAGCAGTTACCTCGATACGTCCACGAATGACACCGCCAGCATCCAGATGACCTTCGAAGACGGATCGATCGCTACTGTGCACTATGTGGCCACGGGTAGCAGGCGCTTCCCCAAGGAGCGCGTCGAAGCGTTCGTACAGGGCCGCGTTCTGCAGCTCGATAACTTCCGTGCCCTGCGTGGGTTCGGCTGGCCGGATTTCAAGCGTGAGAAGCTACGCAGCCAGGAAAAGGGCCACGCATCGTGTCTCTCGGCCTTCATCCAAGCGGTCCAGGCTGGTGGACCACCCCCCATCCCCGTCGACGAACTCCTAGAAGTGTCCGCGCTTACGTTGCATGCCGCGCAACGATGAGCAACCAAGTCACGTTAAGTCGTAGCGGATATGTCCGGGAGACACAGCAAGGTGCACAGCTCGCGTGGGACCGACGTAAGCGGCTCTGACTCGTCACCCGCCAATCGAAAAATGGCATATTGGTGCGCCCGAAGGATGTCGAGGAGGGCACCCGGTTCTGAGCCCAGATTTATAATCATTGCTGGATGGATACTTACAATCAGAGTCGGACGCGCCTCACGAAGAATCCAATTTGCCCCGTTCAGTGCATCGACTTCATACCCCTCGATATCCATTTTGATCACATCGGGTCTAAGACCACGTTGGAAGCAGAAGTCGTCTAAGCTCGTAGCTTGTTTTCTTCCATAGCCTGCGAAGCTCTCATAAGCCACCGGCGCCCCAGTCTTTCCGATCGGCTCTGGGATGATTTCAATCTGCGACGCTAGCGAATTCCGCGATGCATGACGAGCGATCTCGGACGCGAACCTGTCTAATATTTCGAAGGCAAAGACCCGGACGGACGAATGGATAGCAGCCGCCATAAGCGAGTAGTAGCCGATGTGCGCGCCAACATCGAAGACAACGGAATTGGGTGAAATCAGGTCCCGGAATACGGCAGTCTCTGCCGGCTCGTAGATTAGTTCGCCACCGACGGCATGGTTGATAAGCGTATTCGCAGTCTCCCACGATTCGCCTTCGAATACGATCTCTCGATTTGCGACCTGGACGATTGCGCGACGGGGTGCATCCTTCAGCATTCGTCGCCGGACGAATAGAGCACGATATGCGCTTCTAGGGTGACGAAGCCATGGAATAGAGCGCAATTTGCTACGGAGATTGCCTGGCACATCCTATCCAGCCATGAGCCTGCCGCACGGGAATCTACACCCGCCGAGCCATTAGCTTAGCGTATTCGGCGGGACCGCACACTAGGTGGATGACTTTCGGAATCTTGCGGGCCGTAGTCCACGAACAGCGGGGACTCGGTCAGGCGTTGGCCCAACTGCTGGTCGCCGGGTACCGTCCCGCCCCACGTCTCTAAGAACTCAAGGAGGCGTCCCTCGACGGTCTGATCGCTGGGTGCCGGTGCGACCGGTTGAGCTCGCGGGCCATCTTGCCACTAATCCGTCCGCGACGTCGAAGGCGTTTCTGATCACGCGTAGCATACAGGTCTGGGAGGCAATGCCGACCGACGCCTCAGGCGTCTACTGAAGGATCGCCGCTACCTAGTGGCTGGTCGGCTCCGACTACCGACCCTCGAAAGGGTCACGTCGGTGAAGTGCGCTACACTGGTCACTCGTTCGGATCTGGCTGCTCCGATGACGAAACGATCATCCGAACGGAGAGCAGTCGTGTTTCCCTCGCCTTGGCTGCCCTACACGTCACTCAACTTGTTGCCCCTCGAGTCGATTCGCCCAGCCTTGCCCCTTGCGAAGTAGTCGGTCGAAACAAGGACGAGAGTTCATTCGGACGGAATCGCACACATGAAGTCAGCCGCTACCCCGCAGCGTAGAATCCTGGTCAATGCCGTGGCCGCCCGGATCGGTGGCGGGGCTCGACACATCGCTAATTTCGCGGACGCGCTACGACGCGAGCTGTCTAGCGATGTCGCCATCGACGTCTTGGCGCCGCCCAGCGTCAGTCTCCCCGTTCGAGGAGTGACGCACATACCGACAGAGATACCCCAAGGCGCACATCCACGCCGGCTTAGGTGGGAGTTATGGGACGCGACACGGCTGGCTAGTACAGCTTCCGCCCTCCTGTCGCCTATGAACTTCGGCCCACCAATATTGACAGTGCCTCATGTCTTGTGGCAGCGCAATCCTACCTACTTCGATGAGGGTTACTTGCACACCTGCGACATCCGACGTCGGACTGTAGTCGCGGCCTACCGGCAATGGGCATTGCTCTGTGTCCGGCGGGCCGATGCGATCATCGTTCCTAGCCAGGCGATGCTCGACATGTTGGCCAGCTTCGTTTCAATCGATGAAAGATTCCATATCGTCCCACACGGCTGGAAGCCAACGCAACCTGCCTCCGTTCAGCTTCCCAGCGTTGCCAAGCGTTGGAGAGGGTTCGAGCCTCGACTTCTTTACGTCAGTACTCCGGCCGCACACAAGAATGTCGAGCTCCTTCCGGAGATCCTGCAACGCGTTAAGCGTGTACATCCCCATGCTGGGCTTGGCGTCACCTTCAACCAAAAGTCACAGTGGCCAGCAGTTGATCTGTTCCGAGATCGGGTGGAACGTCATCAGCTTGGGGAATCGATCGTCTACCTCGGAACGGTCGCACAAGACGCCGTATACCAACTCTACAGCGAGGCGGATCTCGTTCTTTATCCATCACTGACTGAATCCTTCGGATTTCCATTGGTTGAGGCAATGGGAGGAGGAGCGCCCATCGCCGCCAGTTCGATTCCTTCGAACCACGAGGTCGCAGCGAACTTGGCTACATACCACGATCCACAGGATCCTGACTCCGCGGGGGACGCAGCACTGCGAGCACTGGCTTCTGGAAGACCACCTGCGCTGGTGCACCGAAGAGTCGCGCGAGCCAAATCCTTTAGTTGGTCCGCGAACGCTCAGCGTGTCGTCGCTATCATCGAATCCTTGCAGCCGTCCCTCCAGTTGCGCGCTTGATGCAGGTCTCAGTCGCCAGTGCTCACCGGTTGCACATGTTCGCACAAGCAGCCCAACCTCAGCGACATGGTATGCTTCATGCGCTCTACACGCCGATGCCTCGGTCGGGCATATCCGGGATCCCGGCGGAGAGCATATGGTGTTCGCGCTAGCTTCCGTCCAAGAACGTCTGGCTCGGGTGATTTCTCGAAGCAATCGCTCGCAACCGCCGCAGGCGCTTCCGAGTTCGTGGCCGACGGAGTGCACGGGTTCCTGCTCCCCCCGCGCGACGCGGACGCCCTTGTCACAGCCTGAGCCGGCTCCGCGGTGACCCGCTGCGGCGTGAGCAGATCGGAAGCGCGGCGACGACACGAACGCGTGGAGTCGGCGGTTGGGGCACCTACGGTGACAGGATCGCATCCAGCCTTTTCCAAGGAGATTGGCAACTTGACCAAGGGGACCGAGAACAAATATCAGCTCGGCATCGTGGTCTCACACCCCATCCAGTACCACGTCCCGCTCTATCGTCGTCTGGTTGAGTCGGACGTTCTTTCACCCACTGTCCTATTCCTGAGCCGTCACGGGGTGGATCCGACGTATGACGGTGGGTTCAATCAGACGATCCGATATGACGTTGATCTTCTGGAGGGGTATCCTCACCAGTTCCTACCGAACGTCTCACCGAAGCCAGGCGTGGATCGGCCTTGGGGACTTGTGAACTTCGGCATCGCGAGGGCGATCAGACGCTACGGCTTCGATGCTGTCCTCGTTCATGGTTACGCTCACATCTCGAATTGGCTCACCTTCGGCGCCTGTGTACGACAGGGGGTACCTCTTCTCCTCCGAGGGGAGTCCCGGACAGACACGGGAAGCATCCGGCGGGGCTGGAAGCGTATGGTCAAAGACTCGCTCATCCATTGGCTTCTCGAGCGATGCGGCGCTTGCCTAGCGATCGGTCAACGCAACGCGGATTTCTATCGAATGCACGGCGTCCCACACCGGCGCATCTTTTTCTCGCCCTACTCCGTATCCAATGACTCCTTTGCGGAGGCAGGGCGCATAGGTCGCGCTTTCCGAGATCGCCGGCTCGGTGGGCTGGGACTGGATCCCCAGCGATCAACGATTTTATTCGCTGCGAAGCTGCAGCCCTGGAAGCGACCGCTCGACATGCTCCGATTAGCTCACGCATGTCCGGAGTTCAACGTCGTCATCATCGGTGATGGGCCACTGCGAGGACGACTCGCCGAGGAAGCCAGAGTGCTTCCGAACGTCCGGCTGCTCGGCTTTGTGAACCAGTCGGAGATCGGCCAATGGTACGGCGTGGCGGACGTATTTGTTCTTCCATCAGAACATGAACCGTGGGGCTTGGCCGTCAACGAGGCGATGGCTGGCGGTTGCGTTCCCGCAGTTTCTGAGGCCGTCGGGTGCGCGCCAGACTTGGTCGCTGGCGGTGCTGGACTGATATTCCCGATTGCAGGGATCGAACGCCTCGCAGATGAGCTCCGCGCGCTGATGGGGGATTCGCTGGTCCTTGGGGAGATGAAGGATAGAGCAAGAGAGAGGGTCCGCCGCTTCAGCATCGACACTACAGCGCGAGGCATCGAGCGTGCGATCGAATACGCCCAGGAGGCCAGATGAGCGCCGTAGTTTCACGCAGGATCAACCTGCGTCAAGAGGGATTGTCGCGCGAGCGGTGCTACTGGGTGAGCACGATTGGACTCACGGTACCGATTTTGGTGTCCCCCGGACTCTCTCCTACCTTTCCGATCATTGCGGCGCTGACAGTATCATTGATACTGGCTTTCTTGTTGCGGCCCAGCTTGCCAACGCTGAGTTCCGTAGCCTTCATCCTACTAGCCGCAGCCGTCGTGCGACTTAATCCAGTCGACATATCCTGGCCACTCCGGGCGTCTGGATTGGCCGCATTGGCGGTGGCATCCCTCCCATTCTTACTACTGCCCCTTCGAAGAAGCAACGTGGCACCCATAATCCACGTCTATGCGGTTGTAGCTGGCATGTATGCGTTCGCCGGCGCTATCCTTAGCTCTGAGGAGAGCTTCTTAGCCGCCCATGTCTCAGCCCAGGAGCGAGCCATGGGCACGTTGGTCTTCGCGGGCAGTCTCCTGATATCTGTGTTGGCTGCCATTTTCGTCGCTCATCGTGCGAGAATAGACTCCCACGACTGGTTGCGTACCGGGGGAGGGCTTTCCGCTCGGCGCGCATGGATAGGCGTCACGATCGGATACGTCGCTTACCTCTCGCTTCACGCAATGTCTGACGTCATTCAGCTTGGGCAGATCCCTTCACTGGCACGCTGGGCATGGATCCTGTCCTTCTTGGCGCTCCTCCTTCTCTGGCAGGACGGTCGCTTGCCCCTCCCACATCTGCTGCTGGCCCTCGTCGTCGTCGCTATCGACGTCGTCACAGGGCTTGGGACCGGCAGCCTCTATGCGGGACTACTAGCTCCGATTGCCGCCTTCTCACTGGTCGTCCATCGCTGGCGACGGGTTCCATGGATGCTGCTGGTCGCCGCGCTGGTCGCAGGGCTCGCATTGAATGCACAGAAGAGCCAGTTCAGAGTTACATATGGCGTCGGTGGTAACACCGCTGACGTTGAACTTATCCCAGCAGGCCTAGAGTTCGTCCGCAACATCCCGGAGGGGATGTCGGCCCTTGGAACCGAAGAAGGGCTATCATGGTCCGCCCGTCGATTCGCTTACTCGTCTGGCGGTTTACTAGCGGTCGTCATGGGCGACAATCGCGACCATTACGATCAGTGGGATGCCCGGACTTACGCGTTCCTACCAGTTGTGATCGTTCCTCGCGCCCTGTTTCCATGGAAGCCAGAAGCCACGTTCGGAAATGAGTTCGGCCGTGCCTTCGGACTTCTGGCCGGGAACGACTTCAGGACGTCAGCGAATCTGCCGATGGTCGCCGAGGCATACATCACGTTCGGGTGGACAGGGATCCTGACGGTTGCGATCGCGCTGGGAGGCCTCCTGGGGGTGCTATCGTTGGTTTTGCGGGGACGATCTCCTAGCGCTGTGCTTCTATCGGCGATGGCCAGCACGGTTGTGATCTCTGGGATCGAAACGGACAGTACACACGCCATAGGTTTCCTGCCGGCCATCCTCGTACTAGGAGTGCCCTTGGTCCGCTGGCTTACGCCTCTTCGCACGGAAAAGCCATGACCAAGGTTGTCCTCGTGGGCGAGAGAGTGCCCGGGGGCCTTATTCGGTCTCTTCATCGAGGACTGGAGCAGTCCGGCGCTCGCGTAACTCACTTCAATTGGCCCGATGCCTACCTGCGTCCGAGCGTCAAGCGGATCGCTTTTCGTTGGCCCCTCATCGCCACGTCAGCGCGAGAGCGGTTCGTTTCTCAGATGTCTCGTATTGACGGCGCGGATGCCGTAATCGTCGTGAAAGGAGGCCTCCTCTCTCCCAGATCCATAGCATCCATCCGGAGCAAAGCTGACGCTCCTGTCGTCTGCTGGAATCCTGATAGCCCATTCGATTCAGCAGTCTCCAACCGGGGCGGGCACCTCAGACATGCCGTCGGTCACTACGATCTCTATGTCACATGGAGTCAATCCTTGGCCGACGACTTGGCGCGACTCGGCCAACGGACGATCGTCGTTCCGTTCGGATGGGACGACATGTCGTACTTCCCTCCTAAGCATCGCATCAAAGAACTTGTCGAGAG
This sequence comes from Actinomycetota bacterium, assembly GCA_019347675.1. Classification (NCBI taxonomy): domain Bacteria; kingdom Bacillati; phylum Actinomycetota; species Actinomycetota bacterium. Next base: position 110,637 of record JAHWKW010000011.1, read on the forward strand.
ACCGGTGTTCGTGGGAACTTGGACGCAGCGGCGTCAGCGGGCACTTTCTTCGCTGCGCTCCTCCGCAGTAGTGGTCTTTGGTCACCGGTGGCCGAGGGACTCTGGATTCGAAGTGATGCCCGCCGTCTACGAAGATGACTATCGGACCGTGGTTGCGTCTGCAGGATGTGCGATCAACCTTCTCCGTACCCAGAATGCCGACTCACACAACATGCGTACGTTCGAGTTGCCAGCGTGTGGCGCTCTTCAGGTCGCGCCGCGGACGCACGACCATGAACGGTGGCTGACCCCGCAAGATTGCATCTTGTTTGACTCCTATGAAGAGCTAGCTACGGCGGTCGACTCTGCGCTCTCGCGACCCAGATTTGACATAACCGAGCCGCCCAAGTGGCTGTACGCCCATACCTACGCGGCACGAGCACGCTCGGTACTGGCAGAGCTCGGAATCCGGTGAGCAGCGGAGATGGGACGAAGATGAGCCACTCGCGGCAGTGGAACATACTAGTGGTCACCTCCGATCTCGGAGGGCGCGGAGGGATACAACGGCACTCCCGAACACTGATCGAGGTGCTGCGCGGGCACCTCGGACTAGCGGTTGAGACTTGCGACCTACGTCTCGACGGCACCTGGATACGTCGTGTAGCGGGATTGAGCCGCGGCCTCTTCCACCTCTTCCACTCCCGCCCTGACCTAGTCTTGTGCACGCATGTCGGTCTTGCCCCGATCGGTCTCTTCGCCACCCGCATCTTGAACACTCCCTACGTGGTCATAGTTTACGGCGTTGAGATATGGGGCATCGAGAGTTGCAAGAAGCACAGATTGCTCTCGAATGCAGCCGGAACCTGGGCCGTGTCAACGTTCACAGCAGCCAAGGTGGGCGAACTCTACCCAAGTGCATCGCGGCCCGTCATGATCGGCACCGGAATACGCAACTCGTTCTTCGAACCACTGACAGATGCCGGCACATGCCCTCCGACGCTGCTGACGGTTACCAGATTAGATGATCTCAAGTACAAGGGGATCGACGTCGTCCTCGACGCTCTTAAGCTATTGCGCAAGACAGGAACCGAAGTTCACTACGTCATCGTTGGAGACGGGCCCGCTCGAGCGGCGCTTGCAACGATGGTCGATGACAAGGACCTCTCGGACTGCGTCGAGGTACTCGGGGCCGTCTCCGAAGCAGAACTACTGACTCAATACCGCCGCGCGCACGTGTTCGTGCTGGTTAGCCGATACGCCGAGGGGCCGAATCCCATGGGTGAAGGCCTGGGTCTCGCCACCCTTGAAGCAGCCGCAGCGGGCGTGCCGGTCGTGGTGGGTCAGCAGGGCGGATCCGTTGACACCGTTGAAGACGGCGTGACAGGCCTACTGGTACCACCAGGTGACCCATCCGCGATAGCCAGAGCCGTCCAAGCGCTACTGTACGTAGACACTGCTGCGGCGGCAGAAAGGCCGGAGATTATCTCAACGTGGACTAAGCGGCGCTTTGGCTTGGCTGCCTTCGCAGAGAGACTACGAGTTGCCTTACACGAAGTCGGCGTCTCCGTCTGATGTGTGGATTCATCGGTGTGCTCGCTTTCGGAGAGGCATCTGCATGGGCTTCTCGTCTTGAGGAGTGGAGCGCCAGGATCCAGCATCGCGGACCAGATGCCGAGGGAACCTGGCACGACGACGATCTCGCTCTAACTCACCGCAGACTCTCAATTATCGACCCGACATCCTCTTCCGATCAACCACTTGCCTCCCCAGATGGCCGTTTCGTACTGGCCTTCAACGGCGAGATCTACAACTTCCGTGCTCTCGCTCCCGGCGCCCGAGGAGACACCCAGGCACTGCTCCAAGGCCGCCCGCTCGCCACCAGCCCAGAACTGCTTCGAGGCATGTTTGCATATGCACTGTGGGATCGCGCTGCTCGCGAACTCTGGCTGGTCCGCGACAGGTATGGAATGAAACCGCTCTATGTCGCCGAGCGCCCAGACCATGTCGTCTTCGGATCGTCTGCACGGATCGTAGGGGCTATCGCGAGACTCGAAGAGATAGACACGCAGGCGCTAGCGCAGTACCTGCGCTACGGATCGGTCTGGAGCAAGGGAACGCTCATCAAGGGAGTCGAAGAGGTCGACCCAGGATCGGTTAAGAGATGCGGGCGGGGACTCCAGTCCCGAGTACGACGCTACTGGAACCTTAGTTCCCAACTCATTTGCAACAGTGCTTCAGACGGCAACTCCCTCGAAGATGCCTTTCGCCAGTCAGTTTCCGCGCATCTTGTCTCCGACGTCCCTGTCGGCCTCTTCCTAAGCGGCGGTGTCGATTCAACTCTGCTTGCACTGATCGCAAAGGAGTCCACACAAGATCTCACAGCCGTGACCCTGGGATTCAAAGACCTCCACATCGATGAGTCGGGATTGGCGAGATCTACAGCGGCCGCCTACGGGCTTCGGCACACCGTTGTCGCAGGAGAAGACATAGACACCCAGCACTTAGACCACTTTTTGGTCGCCGGTGACCTCCCATCGATCGATGGTTTCAACACTTATCTGGTCTCAAGAGCGGCAAGTCAACAATCACTGAAGGTGGCGCTGACCGGCTTAGGAGCAGACGAAATACTCGGAGGATATTCGAAACATTGGCTAGTCCCTGCGCTCACCGCACTTGCACGACTGGGCCGGCCGCTCACACACCCAGTCTTACGTGCCTTGGGGGGCCCCTCTGACAAGGCGCGCGAAATCGCCACTCATCGCCAATCTCTAGTCGCCACGTACGGAGTACTACGCTCAGTGTTTACCATAGAGGATGTCAGGCAATTGGCGGGGCGCGATCCTCATCCCCCAGTTGGAGTGTCGGATGAGCTGCCTCTGCACTTTCGGCTAGCCTCTCTTGAAATAGAGAACTACCTCCGGTTCACGCTCCTGAGAGACGCTGACACTTACTCCATGATCCATTCGCTTGAGCTCCGGATGCCCTTCGTGGATCACGTCTTTCATCGACATCTCAGGGAGCAATCCCCATTGGAACTCATGCTCCGACGCAAGAGAGTCCTCACTGCACGGTTCAACGATCAGTTGCTGCGAGATCGAGCGAGGCGCCGGAAGACTGGCTTTCGGATACCATACCGAGACTATCTCCGTGGCCCGTTGTCTTCTCATGTTCGGCAACTTGATAAGGGGCCTCTCAATGGATTACTCGACGTAGATGGCGTCTCAGAAGTTGTGAACCGATGGCGTGCAGGGATGCTCAACTCTGTCAATATTTGGGGTCTCGTTTGCCTCGACTCTTGGGTCCGCTCGTACAGAAGCCTGCTCTCGAACGGGAAGACCGTAAAGGACGGCTGATCGCGTGACCGCTCACCTTTCGCGCATTAAGCCGCTCTGCGGCGAAACGGCACTCTCCTTGTCTGCTGCCCACCACAAGGTCATATCCATCCAGGATGCTTCGTCACTTCCGGACTTTGCCGATGAGCTGCCATATGGCTACTCCTTGCGGGCGCAGAAGGATCGAAATCTCCAACTCTCGGTGCCTGATGAGCAAGGCCAGTGATACGACGGCGCTAGCAAGATACGCAAAGACAGAGGCGATCACGGCTCCCCAAACACCATACATCGGCACCATAGCCAACAGGAGCAGAATCGTTAAGGTAAGACCTGCCAGTTCGGATTGCATCGAGATTCTAGGGCGCCCGCGACCCTTTGCAACCTCTCCGAATATTCTATTTGCGATGAGGGCTGGCGTGGCTAAAGCTAGCGCCACCGCTAGTGGCACCGCTACTGCAAAATCGTCCCCAAATAGGAAGGGGATTGCTAGAGGTGCCAGGAGAGCCGTAACGACTCCCAGTCCGATCGATCCTACGATGGCAAGCTGCACAACTGCGGCATTCCATACGCCCGCTTGCACGCGACTGAATGCGGCGACGCGCGCAAATATGATCGAGCCCAGAGCCGACACTAGAGGCAAGGACGCTGCAGACCACGTTGCCGCAACTGCGTACTGGCCTAGGTCATGTGCATTCACCATCCCCGATAAGAAGGCTTGATCCACGCGGGCGTTCAGGGCGGCCGGAATTGCTCCGAGCATCGTCGGCAGTCCGAATGCATAGACCCGCCGCATATTGTCCGCACTCACGAAGGGACTCCCTCGCAGGACCCCGTAACCGATCAAACCTTCTATGACCCCGAGTCCAAAGCGCAAACCCAGGAACGCCCACACCACCGTCACCACATCCCCGTGCCAACGGAAGTAGACGACCGCGATTGCAATAAGCCAGGCGGCCTGAGGGAGCAGTCGCAGCACATTCCATTCCCTGAACTTCCCAACCCCGCGCAACGCGGACACAGCTGTGCCGCTAGTCGCCGCCAGGACGAATAGGACCGAGAATCCTAGAGCCGCGTTTATTGCTCTTGCCGCGTAGTTGCCCCTCAGTACCGCCGGCACAATCCAGAGAAGTGCTACAACTGACACCACGACCCCAGGTGCCCCCGCAGCCGCACCGCTTGCAACCCAAGCCCGCGCTTCGCTCTTCTTGCGAGCGGCCCAGTAGACGACCGCTTCGGGAGCTCCCAGGGTGGCGACATTACTTAGCAACATCGGGATGGCTTGAATCGCGGCTAGTTCACCCCGTCCTTCAGGACCATACAGCCTCGCAATTAAGATACCTGTTAGAACCGAGGCGCCCACAGAAACGATTGTGGCACCTACGGTCCAGCTCACGTCCGATCGCAGTGAGGCCATACGAGGTAATCCGATTAATGCGGCGGCAGAGCTCTTCCAATCATCCGTTGAGTCTTGCGTCCCAACCCAGTGATCGCCGTGACCACAGCGGCGCGGCAGACGAAGAGCCACCATTCCAATTCTGATAACGCGCCATCGTATGCAAGCGCAATCTGCTTAGCTTCGCGAGCGATGTCCAGTCTTCGGTTCCGTACTCCACGAACAAAGAAAGGAGCAACAACGTTCTTCGTCGCTCCCCGAGAAGCCGCTCTCCAGATCCGTTCGGACGTAGCCGCATCGAGGTCAGCGTAGAGAATAGCGGAGTGCACTAAATTATAACTCTCACGCACTAGTAGCTCAACATCCATCTGTCGACCAATGCGCCCGCTTAGGTTCGATAGGTGAGATCTGTGATAAGCAATGGCCTTCGGATCGTAGAAGAAGTCCCATCCCTTCAGCGCGAGGCGCAAAAAGAGATACCAATCAAGGCTGACTGCTATGCTTCCAACGTTGAAACCGCCGACGTCCCCCAATGCGGCCCGGCGAACCAATGCGGACGGACCACCTATGAAGTTGCGCCGGATTAGTTTGTCTACCGCGGATTTGCTCGATATATACTCAGAGTGTGCCGATTGCCACCAACCGCCGTGTGCGGTGCCTTCGGCATCGAGTTTCCTCGTTTTTCCGAAGACCACACCAAGGTCGGGGTTGTGTTCCAGGTGATAGAGCGTGCGCTCGAGAAAGTCTGGAGCTAATGAGTCATCGCTCTCTGCGCGCAATAGCGCCGGGGCCGATGTCCTGGCCATAGCTTCCTGGGTGGTTCGCGCCATGCCGAGGTTTTGCTCGTTGCGAATTATGGTTACTCGTGGATCGCCGCGCGTGCCTCGTTCGAGTTCTTGAAAGGTCGCGTCGGTAGAGCAGTCATCAATAATGACCCACTCGAAGTCCTGTACCGTCTGGCGCAATATGCTCTGTACTCGTTCCGGAATGAATGGCGCGTGATTATAGCTCGCCGTGACGATTGCAACGCGCGGTGTCGTCAATGGCTTCTCGAATGCGCGCGGTGGGCTTTCATCATCCCGAAACCTGCTCCTCGCGACAATTGCAAGACCTTGAAGCCTCGTTCGGACAACTTCTGTGCCAGCAATTGTGGATGGCAATCAGAGCGAGGATGGTATTCGAGAACTATCTGATCAACTACATCTAAACACTCCGGTTGTGATAGCAGGATGTCGTATTCACTGCCCTCGCAATCGAGCTTTAATAGACCACATTGAACAATGCCGTACATGTGAAACAGCTGATCAAGAGTTATAGCATCAACCTCGATTCCTGAAGCGCTCAGTCCACTCTCGCCAGCTTGCGCAACCCTATGTGACGTGGAACTGTCGCCTAACTCTAGAAGGACACGGCCAGCATCGTGTGTGATGGCGCAGCAAAGTGAGCTTATAGGACATCCGGAGGCGTATTCCTCCAGCAACTTGAATGTAGTCGGGTGCGGCTCGACGGCCACGATCCGACTAGCACCGAATCGAACTGCCCAGAGTGAGAAGATCCCTATGTTGGCGCCAATGTCAACCACCACGTGCCCTTTCAGTGGTTGAACTGGATGGTACGATTGATGAATCCAGATGTCTGAAAAGTGATTCCATAGATCCATGCCAGAACCGGCTCGTATGTGTGGTCCCCCTCTCAGCGACAGTTCACTTACCTCAGATCCGCGTAGTCGCTCCGCCAATACTTGCCGCCAATTGCGGACACCTGATACCAATCTGTAGATGTATCGAGTCCGTGTAGCAAGTGAGATCACGGGCGCCATACCTTTCGTTGCACGCACAAGCCGCGACGGACGTACCTTATCGTCTGCCTACTTCTATCGTCTGCCTACTTCGACGAAGGTCCACCACGAACTCAACCGCCGGTGACGCGGCCGGCCTGCTACGCGCCCCAGTTGGCCGTTCGCGGAGGGCGTCGACGAACTCATCGAGTTCCTCGTCCCCTCCAATTTTCGGGCAGGAATCGATCCGGTCCCCCGCGGTCGGCATCCTCCTGGTCCTGTAGGGCAATCCTTGTCGTCGCAACTACGACTTCTTCAAACGTTCTGTCGCTCGTCATCCTGATTCACCTCATCGCCGACCGGCCCTGAGACCCGTTGGTCCCGGACGCCATTCCCCGCTACCCCCCATGGCCGTCCGGCGTACCGCCTCACCTCTCCCTACCCGGCTCTTCGCGGTCAGGACGACCCAACGGCCTGAGATCGTCGTCTACAGGAGCGACGACGCGCAGACCAGACACCCCGTACCGGCCAAGAAGTTACTCCGACTCTGTGGCGATTGCGTTGGTCATGGACATTTCGCCGGCCATCCGCATCGGCGTAACCATCGTCAAGCATCCGGATGCGGCCACACCCCGCCAAACGAGGTGAGTGCGGAATCGAGTGTCCGCAACTTTGCAGCCTCGACGAAGAGCGAGTCCTTACGATGCTCAACCGCCTCTATGTCCGGCAAGTTGCCTTGGCGAAATCGCGTCTCCTGCGGGTTGCCGAATCCGACAGCGCGAAAGCACGTTGAGGACGAGTGCAGGCGTAGGTTGCCAGGGATGTTACCGTCCGCGTGCACTATCTCCACACTGTCCGCGATCACGGCCCGAGGCGGTCACCGCGGCGATGCCCGACGCGCTCGCGTTCGTCGACAGCTACTTAACCGAGTTGCGTTGGCCTGATCCAGCCAGCGTGGATGGTCGCCGCCACCTCAGGGCGACCGCACCAAACTACAGGGCGATGTCGTCGCCGCGGGCAGAGGCCGCAGTGACCCTGGTGGTGCCCACCGGGTAAGCTCCTCGCGCGGCGATGCCGTGGATGGTTGGCCGGTTGAGACGCTTCAGACACTGCGCCGCAGCCATGCTCCCGGCGATGCGGTCGGCGTTACAAAGCCACGTCCTCACCATACAGATCCAACGTCCTCCAGCGGTGGCGTCCCTCCCCGCCGTCGTAGGGCATGCACCACCTCGTCCCGATGCCCCCTGGCGGCGCTCGCCCTCGAGCGTGGAGCAATGTGGTCTCCGCGGGCGACCGAACCCGCGCGCACCTTGCCATCGGCGATATCATGCCCGCCGGTGGACACCGGGTCCACCACCATCCTGTGAAATGGAGGTCCCCGTCATCACAGACGCCGGCTGCGCGGACGGAGCCACGAGCGCGTTCCCACCAGCCAAGACTGCGTCGTGCGCAGCGCATGTTCATGGCTCGATGTGTGGGGACACCTTGCTTGACAGCACGGCCACCCGACGTATCCAACGAACGTTCGGCCGCCCGACACGGCCATTCCGCGCTGAGATTGAACGGGACACATGGGACCGATAGGCACCTTGCGCTGGACGTGGCGTCATCCCATGAACGCCGACCGGCGGATGGCTGCCGTGGCCCGCGCCGGAATCCACCAGGTCGTGAGTCGCATCCGGCAGCAACCGATGATTGTGCCACTCGGGCGCAAGAGTCATGTCTGGGCCGTTCGCGGGATGAGCGCCTCGACCAAGGCCTTCTATGCCAACCCACCTGACGTCGAGATGGCCGTCTGGCAGAAACTCCTTGTCGCAGGCGACCTCTTCGTCGATGTAGGAGCGAACGTGGGGACCTACTCGCTCATCGCCTGCGAGGCCGGAGCAGAGGTGATTGCGGTGGAACCGAACGACCAGGCGCGCCGGTGGCTCATGAAGAACATCGAACTCAACGGTTACCGGGCCGACGTACGTTCTGTAGCCCTTTCCGACCAACCAGGCCAGGTTCGGATCACCGTCGACCTCGGGACCACCAACCGCATCGACCCGGCCGGCGGGCAGATCGTAGAGGTTGATACCCTCGATTCGCTAATAGGGGAACGCCACGCCTACGTCAAAGTCGACGTTGAGGGTCATGAGTTGCAGGTGCTCCGGGGTGGTGCCCGCGCACTAGAGGAGCAACGACTCCTGGCGGTGCAGCTCGAGTGGAACGCCTGTGCTGACCGCACGCCGGTGTCGGAGCTGCTCGCAGACTACGGCTATGAGGTGATGCAGGCACTTCCGAATGGAGACTTGGTCCCCGCAGGCGACACGTTGCACGACATCGTGGCCGTGCCAAAGACGTCGTAACAGCCTCCGGAGCGGAGCCGCACTAGCCGTCATCCTTCAAGTAGGCAGCTGGTGGTGTTGTCGGCATTGCCGGCTCTACGCAGCATCGAGGGGGTGCGGCCCCTGATCTTGGCGTGGGCGGAGTGTCCCATTTAACGCCGCAGTGCAACAGTAGTCGGACGCGATAGTTGCGGAAGTTGCGAAACCGAAGGCGATCCTCTTGACCTTCTTGCACAGTCCGACCATGGCCTCGGTGCGGCCGTTGGACAGCTGGCGGGTGTGGTAGGCGGGGATGCCGGCGCGCCAGCGTCGCACGGTGCGCGCCAGCCGGGAGACCTCGTCGACCCCGACGCGATTTCGCCCAGTCGAGGAACGCTTTGAAGCGGGCGGCTGCGGTGACGGGATCGTCGGCGTCGTAGACCGCACTCAACAGCTGGCGGGCGTGCCAGGCGCTTTCGACCTCGAAGTACGGATCGCCGACGTCGAGGACCTGGCGGATGCGCTCGTGGGCGCGGTCGTCGAGCCGCTCGACGGCGACCAGCAGCAGTTTTTTCGGATCCGGTACAGCGCGCGTCCTCGCGGCCGCGGTAGCCAGTGGTCTCCTGCTGGACCGCGGCGACGCACCTCGTCGACCACCTGGTTGCCGACCCGGACACGCGGAAGTGGTCAACGATGGCCTGAGGCAGCGAGCGGCGCAGCGACGACGCGTAGCCCTCGTAGGGGTCAAGCGCGGCCTGCTCGACGCCGTGGCACCACTCCTGGCCGCGGGCCGAGAACCAGGCGGTTTTCGACCACATCCAGCAGCCGGCCACAGTCGAGACCACGAACGCGGTGGCCCAAGAGGTCCGCGAGTCGAACGTGCCGCGCAGCAGGTTGTGCTCGTCGACCCCGCCGCGCACCCCCTCGAGGCGGTCGTCGTCGACCATGCGCTCCCCGACTCGACAACCGCGTTGTTCACCGTGTGCCAGCCCACCCCCAGATCCGCCGCGAGCTGGGAGACTGCGGTCCCGTCACGCCCCACCCAACGCACCGCCCACCGCCGCGCACGTTCGGTGAGCCGCCCGGGGGGGCGGATCTGCGGGCTCGTCTCACGCCACGATCCCCGCCGGACGCGTCCTGCTCGCACGCCAGATGCGCTTGTCCACACCAGCATCACCGGCCGGTCACCCACGGGCACGTCGCGCACCCTTCGTGCGCGCCCGACCCTTCGAGACCGCGCGTCGTAGCGAATCGTTCGATAGAACTCGGCGTCGTAGGTAGGTCTTACTCCGTGATTGCTCAGAAAGAGCACCGTAGGTGACAGAACCTCGGAGTGGGCCAGCCTTTGATAGAGGGGGACGTGATGTTGGGTGGGGTGGGACACCACGATGCCGAGACGGATTTGCGTTCATGTTTCATCATAGACATCTTGTCGCTGCTGCAAGAGTGGATGCAACGGAATCGCCATAGGAGTTCCAGGTACCGGCTTCCTGGGCGCGACGCGACGCAGCGTCTCCCATTCTCTTGCGTAGATCCCGATCCTCCCGAAGATCGTGGAGTGCGGCCGCGATGGCGTCGGGGTCCCCAGGACTCACGAGGTATCCATGAACACCATCGTCGACGAACTCTGAGGCTCCGGTCGCGGTTGTGGCGATCACGGGGAGGCCCGAGGCCATCGCCTCTAGAACGACGAGTGCGAGTCCTTCTTGGACTGAGGCCAACACAAAGACCGAGGACTGTCGCATCAGTCGCGCTACCTCGTCGCTTCCTACACGCCCCGTGCAGGTGACTCGCGTAAGCTGATCAGCGAAGCGCCGCCCGAACTCGTGATCGATAGGCCCGACGAACGTCGCAGCTGGATATTCGATCTGTGCCAGCGCTTCAAGGAGATACTGGTGGCCTTTCTGCAGCTCGACCCTTCCAACACTCACGACACGGAAGTCACCGTTCCCGGAACGGTCGGGCGTTGCGAACACCTCTGTATCGACGCCGTACGGTATGCGTCGCAGCTTGTCAGCTGCGACTCCCCTCCGTACAAACGAACTCTCCGCCGCCTCCGATGGCACAAAGATAAGGTCTGCCGATTCGTAGTCGCTGAGTTCTCTGCTGACGATCCACGGATCGAATCGGGGCGGCTGAAAACCCCACTTCTCATGTTCTCTCTCGAGGACTGCCCTCTGTTCGAGTATGTGCCACGATCCGCGATCACAGACCACCAGGCGACCGAGATCCCCAGCGCGCCGCAACGTATCTGTCGCGAACGAAGAAAGGCCGATTACGATGTCGGCTTCAACCGCTCGGGACTTCGACCACCGGTCGAGCCCTCGGATCACGAAGCGACTCATCTGGTCGTCGATGGCTGGAGTAAGAGCACGCAGTCCGTGGCGCAACGCCGCCCGTACGGGATGGGAGTGAACGCGACTGTTCGGGACATTGGAGATACGCGTTTTGGGCATCACTGTGTACAGGCCGTACAGCATCCCATGCCGATGCAATTGCGCGGCCTGCGCGAACATGTGGAAGGGATACGCACTGACTACGGCTACCTGCATCAGGTGATCCATGGGCTTGTGGAGACAGGCAACGGCGGCCTGCGGTAGTTGCTGCGCACACACTGATCGAGAACGATCAGACCCAACCTTCGAGCCCATGAGGAGCCACCGTTGATCAGGCTCGAGGCGACCTCCAGATCGAGAATGTCACCGACAGACGCTTGCGGGTCCAAGGCTCGTTGGAGTGAGCAGGTAAAGAGACATCGTCGGTGAGATCGGCGAGCGGCCATGGGGCTGCCCCCGTTCGTCATTGCACGGGCAGGGTCCGCCTGGTCGTTGTTGATCACTGGGCCGTTCGGTCCAATCGGAATAGCATCATCCGGCCCGAACTACGTTCGCCTGGTATCCGATCAATGTCTTCGAGTAGTCATCACGGAGGAGGACATCAGCTCTTGGAACATCGCAGAATACTCTTCAGGGCGTCCGGTGCCAACTATGCGTTCTTGACACACCCGGTAAGAAAGTCTCTTCACAGATGAGGAGCAGCCCACTGGCTTGCGAGACTCTCGTATCTCCTGGGCAGCCCTTAAGACGTGGCTGGGAATGTATGTGCTGGAGAACCGTCCAAGTCGTCGCGAGGTCGAAGCTACGGTCAGTGAACGGGAGTTCCGTTGCGCTCGCCGACAGAAAACTCGCGAACGGATAACAGATCCGACCCGGATGTGCGTGGTGGTCCCCTCGGGGCCGAGGCGAACCTGGGTCATCGTTGGCGGACAGTTCGAGGGATCGTCGGCGGGGTTGTCGAACTGGCCCTCGATGATGGTGATGCCGGCACTGTGCACCACGTCCGTGAGACGGAAAGAGATCCCCGCCGCGAGATCGTCCTCGACCACCGCGGCCAGCTGGTCGCGGCCACGCAGCACCGACCCGTCGGGAACGCCACGCGGACGTCTCGGGAGACCTCGGCCGTGAACGGTTCGGGACGATGGCGTGTCAGCTCAGCGACGGCGTGCTCGATGCGGTGCCGTTCAGCCGCGGCGCGTCGGCGATGTTCCCAGTCATCGGCGGCGCTGTGCAGCAGAATCCCGCCCAGACGCCGCTTGGCTTCGGACAGGCGGCTGCGCACGGTTCCGACCGGGGCGTCGAGCACGGCGGCGATCTGGGCGTACGGGTGCTGTCGGCCGAAGTACCGCAGCATCACGACCAGCCGCAGGTGCTCCGGTAGCTGAACCAGCGCCGCCCATATCCAGTCGCCGAGGAGCTGTGTCTCCAGCGTCTCCTCCGTGGACCTTCCGGCGTTGACGACGTTCTCATCACTCAGGTGCTCGACGCTGACCAGAGCAGGGGTCCGGCGCCGCAGCCGGGCGAGACAGACGTTGCGGACGATGCGTTTGCAGTCACGGCGTGAACGCGTCCGGGGCGCGGAGCGAGCCCACGTGCTGGACCGCCACCAGGAACGCATACTGCACGGCGTCCTGCGCCTCCACGGGGTCACGCAGGTAGCCGAGGGCCACGGCGTACGACCACGCGCGGTGCCGCTGGAGCAACAGTCCCAGGGCGGCGCCGTCACCGGATCGGGTCGCAACCACCAGTTCAGCCGTATCAGCCATCGATCCCTCCGCCGCGAGCGGCTTCCGCCCGGTTGCGGCAAGAGATGCTTCCGGCGCGTGAGAAGTTCGCACCCGCATCCAGCAGGGCACTGATCGTGCGGTGTGCGCGCGTCCTCCCGCGGTCCTGCCACGACACAGGCCCTTAGCCACGTCCGCGACTGCCGTGACGAAGCGTCTGTCGCCCCGAAAGGGAACCAACTCCTTGCACGACTACCCCGCGGACGGGCTCTGGAGTCGGTCCCGCGACCCACTATGAACAGCAAGGTGCCCACGGCAGTTCCCTGCCGGCTCAGAGGGCGTCGAGCGGGTGTATCCAGCTGAGCTCCGGGAAACGGGCGAAGCCCCGGTCGGCCGAGCAGAGGGTCGCGCCGCGCTCCATCGCGATCGCCGCGACGTACGCGTCCGGCACGAGGTTGCCCCGTGCCTCTCCGGTCCGGCATAACCGCTCAAAGATCGCCCAGTGGCGTGGGCCGGGATCTGCGGCGAGGACGTTCGCGCCCGTCCGCAGGGCATCGCTGAAGCTGAATGCCACATCGAGCGGCGTCGGCTCGCGGAAGACACGAGGGTGGGTGACGACACGGATGAAGCCCGAGAGCACCACCGAGGCGAGTCCGAGAGGCTCGTCTGCGCGACGTGTCTCCTCCAACCAGCTCCGGTAGCGATCGTGATGCGGAACCTCGGGTCGGTGGGCGTAAACGAGGACGTTCACATCAACGAAGCGCACGCAGATCCTCGTCGCGATCCATGACATCACGGAGGGCCGCCCCCTCACCGAGGTCGACACCGGGCAGGGTCCCGCTGCCTCCGTACGTCGGCAGTGGCGGCAGATCCTCGTCCGCGCGCCGCGCTGACGCCTCGAACGACCGACGCAGCGCGTCCTCGATCACCTCGCCGACCGTGCGACCATCCCGTGCGGCGCGTTCCTTCACCGCTCGGTAGAGGGCGTCGTCGATCCTGATGGTGGTCCGCATACCGAGCATCTTAACATCAGTACCTACCATCTTGATGCTCATGGCTCATCTGATCCGAACACCTCAGCGCTGAAGCGGGTCACGGCGTCGTCGTCCATCGCCGGGAGGACGTGTGCGTAGACGTCCAGGTCATGCTCGCGTTCGCGTGACCCAGTCGACGGCTGACCACCGGCACTGGCACGCCGGCCTGGAGCATGAGGCTCGCGTTGGCAGTGGCGGACGCCGTGTAAGCGGATGCGCGGCAGTGGTAGCTGCGCGACGACGTCGCGGAAGGCGCAGGTGACGCTGAGTGGATCCAGGGGGTTGTTCGTCCTCGGTGGTGAAGACGAGATCCCAGCGGTTGTCCCAACGGTCCCCGGCGACGCTGCGGGCCCGCTCATGACTCTGCCGTGTCCGTTGCAGCGCAGCGCTCGTACGTCGTCGATGCTGATGGAGCGGGTCCGGGACGTCTTCGGACGCTTGAGCTGTTAAGCGATCAGGGAGCTGGCTCAGGGCCCGACGCACGTGGAGCACGCCCTGGTCGAGATCCACATTGCACCAGCGTAGGCCGAGGAGCTCCCCGCGGCGCATCCCCGTGGCGGCGGCGACGACCCAGAGTTCGTGCAGCGGATCGGCGACGGTGAGTTCGAGGAAGGTCCGCAGCCGTTCAGCGCTCCAGATGGCCCGCTCGTCGTCGTCTACCTCGTCGACGTCGGGGTCGTGGCGAGGAAGGGACGCGTCGACGCAGGGTTTCGCGGCGAACAGCCCCTGCCGGATGGCGTCCGAGAGGGCCTTGCGCAACGCCGCGTGGGTGAACTGCACCGTCCGTGGCGAGAGCGGCTTGCCGTTCTTGCCGCCGCTGCGCATCAGCCGGGCGTAGAACCGGTCGAGGTCGCGCACCTCGATCGCGTCGAGGGCGAAATCTCCCAAGCCCGGAACGAGGTAGCGATCGACGATGCCCCGGTAGGCGTGCCAGGTGGACGCGGCGAGACGCGGACGCTGGGTCTCGAGCCACTCCGTCAGGTACGTCGACAGGGTCTCCGTCACGTGCGCCCTCGCTCGTCCCCGCCAGCATGGGGGCGTTCCCCGTACGCAGGCGAACGTGCCGCTACGACGTTGTGGACGAACCGCCGGGGTTCGCGTCCGAGGTTCGAGACGGCCGTCGATCGGCGCGGGACCGTCTCGTAGCCCGGAGGATGAGCGGGATCGCCCTCACGCCGCTACCAGGACCCACCGCATGCGATAGGCGTAGGCACGTAAGAGCCCCAGCGCGTCTCCACCGGGAACGGCGCCCACCAACGCAGGAACGCCGGTGGTGGGAACGCCTTGCCAGCCACGTAGCGGGCGGAATCCGGCAACGAGCGACAGCGTCTGGAACAGGCTGACCGCTGAGCGAGGCGCACCGCTACTTCGGAGGACGAGCTCCAGGCGGGTCGGCACCGGCAGGTCCAGCTCCGAAGCGAGATGCACACCGGACGGCAGTTGCCGGAGGCCGACGCTCATCGAGTCCTCGGCACCGACTTCGTGTGCCAGTCGAGCAGCGGCGGCCCACGCCTCGCGAGGTAGACGATTGATGGCCCGCTCGAGATCATGGAGCTTCTTGGAGCGCTGACCGATGTGGTCCTGTCGCAGGTGGAGACACAGGTGAAGGAGCCGTCCCGCTTCATCGAGACAGTTCAGCTCGGAGTCCACCAGTTCAAGTGTCACATGATGCCGCGAGAGGACCCTCCGCTGGAGGTCCGGGGGAACGGCTAGGCCCGTGAGACGGTGGTGTAGACCAACCCACCCTCAACGCTGACCAGAGCAGGGGTTCGGCGCCGCAGTCGGGCGAGACAGACGTTGCGGACGATGCGTTGCAGCCACGGGGTGAACGCCTCCGGGGCGCGCAGCGATCCCACGTGCCGGACCACCACCAGGAACGCATCCTGCACGGCGTCCTGCGCCTCCACGGGGTCGCGCAGGTAACCGAGGGCCACGGCGTACGACCACGCGCGGTGCCACTGGAGCAACAGTCCCAGGGCGGCGCCGTCACCGGATCAGGTGGCAGCCACCAGCTCAGCCGTATCAGCCATCGATCCCTCCGCCGCGAGCGGCTTCCGCCCGGTTGCGACAAGAGATGCTTCCGGCGCGTGAGAAGTTCGCACCCGCACCCAGCAGGGCACTGATCGTGCGATGTGAGCACGTCCTCGCGCGGTCCTGCCACGACACAGGGCCTGAGACGTCCGCGACTGCCGTGACGAGGACTTGCGGGCGCTGTCGTTGACCTAGGGAGGTACCACCACGCGAGACTACCGCTACGACCACCCATGGAGTCGGGCACTCCCGGCCGTGGTGGTGAGAGCCGGGACGGGTCCTGCGGCGGGCGGCCTAGTCACGCGGGGCATGTTCCAGCCACCCGGAACCGTCGGGCCGCGATCGCTTATGCGCGATTGTGAGTCACGGGCAACGACGCATCGTGACGAAGACTCCACACAGGAGACCACGACATGTCGAGACCCTCTTCACCGCGCTGAGCGCCAAGGTCGCTGCCGGCGCGGTCAGCGCCGTCACCGCAGCCGGCCTGCTGGCAAGCGCCACCGGACAGCTCCCCGACGCGATGCAGGACGGGCTCAGCGAAGCCGCTGCGCGGGTCGGGATCTCGGTCCCCGCCGGCAGCCAGGACCAGCCGCTCAACACCACCGACCAGCGCAACACCGAGGAAGGTCAACACCGAGGAGCTCGGCAGCCAGGACGTCGAGACCCAAGAGCGCGGCGGCGAAGACCGCAGCAGCACCGCTGAGGCGGTGCGTTCGGTGATCGACGAGCACCACGGCGAGCCGGGCGAGTTCGGCAAGTCACAGTCGCAGTCGGACAACCCAGCGCGTTCGGTCGTGCGGTATCCGACGCCGCATCTGACGGTCGGGCGTCGGCAGGACGCGACGCCGGTACCGATGTCTCCGACGACCCCCGCCCGCCCGCAACGGAGGCATGCAGGATCCAGCGATCCCCGAACGCGGACCCCGGACGAGGCCGTTCGGGGTCCGCCCATCAGAGGACGAGGTCAGGAGCGCGCTGCGCACTGCAACGTGCGCCGTTGATCCCGGACGCGTGGTGACGCCCAGGCCCGCGGACCTCCTGACGCGATCGGCAGCGTGTCCCGGCTCCCACGCCTTCCGTCGGCGCTGCCACCCAGCCGGGCTCGTCAACCGGCGACGCGTTGGAAGACGACCAGGAACGCCATCAGGCTGATGACCGTGCCGGCCATCGTGAAGATCATGGTGCGCGTCTGTGTGGTGATCGCGGTGACGATCTCGCCCCGCATGGCGGCCGTGAGCCGGTGCTCGGCTTCACCCACGCGGGCGTCGACCGCTTCGAACCGGTGGTCGAGCGCGTCGAACCGATGGTCGACCGCGTCGAAGCGGTGGTCGAGCGCGTCGAAGCGATGGTCGACCGCGTCGAACCGTGCGTTCATGCGCTGCTCGAGTTGCCCGATCTAGCGGGTGAGGTCGTCGCGGGTGGCGAGCAGGTCGTCGCGCGTGACGAGACGGGCTCCGGCCGGTGGCAGACGATCCATCAGGGCGCTCCCGGTCTCCGCTCCCAGCGTCCGCGGAACTGTTGCAGCAGCTCGCCGCTGGTCATCGCCGTCATGCTGCACCTCGGCTGGTGGTACTGCAGCTGTCACCACCGTACGTCCAGCGTGCGACGCCGCGGCCGCGGATCCATGGCTTGTGTGGACAACGGTCCTCGAGCCGCCCGGTGCTACGCAGCCGCCGTGAGACTCGCGGACAGCTTCCCCAGCTCTCCGACTAGGACTAGGGAACTAGGACGGTCTCGACGTGCATCACCAGCGGCAGCGCCGGCAGCAGATCGGCCACCCCGAGCACGTTCACCGCAGGCAGTCCGACAAGTAGCTGGCACATGCGCGCAGCATCGGTCTCCACAGGGGTCCTGACACGAGGCGGCTTTCGACACCTCGATCCTCGCAGGGCCCCTGTGACTTCCATCGCAACCCGACACCCCGCTCATATCCGAAGTCCCAGCATAGGCAGGAGCTCAACGGCGCCGTCGAGCGGGAGGCGGCGGAGCGCCAGGTCGCCGAGGGGCTGGTCGAGCGGGGTTGAGAACGACGGAGTGAATCTGACTCTTCGGATTCCGCAGGGTCACGGGGCGACCGTGGCGAGCTTGGACCAGTCTGGGCGGCTGGCGTAGAGCAGGACGCGGATGCGCCAGTTACGGAAGTTGGTCATCCCGACCTAGCGGGCTTGCGCCGAATCATACGCCGAACTCTAACAGGTTCCTGTCCTGACTCAGCGCGCTCCATCCAACCGCGTGATGCTGGCGTCGACCAGACTGCACGGCGCCGTGGCGGTCACCGTCGCCGTCTGTTCGTCGGATCCTACGAGGTAGCCCGGCGCCACCCCCAGCGGCACGAGTAGTCGACCGCCGTCGGGGGTGCGCAGCCTGAGCTTTGACCCGGCCACCTCGATCGTGACCACCACCGGTCCGTGGTCGCACGCCAGCCGCAGCAGGAGAACGTCGGGTCGCGGCTCGCTGGTGGTGGACAGGTCGAGACGCCACCCACCGGCGGTGGCGCTCGCCTGCACAGGTCGCCACACCCCGAGCACCGGGCCCAGCGCGCCGACCTGCAGGCCTAACGTCCGTGGCAGCTCGGCGAGCGCCACCGTCGGTGCGAGCTCGGACAGACGCAGCTCGCGGGCTCCGGCGGGCGCCGGATGGCCAGGGGGCAGCAGTGCAAGCCCCCTGCCCCGGCTCGCGGGGTGGTAGCCACTTTCCACCAGCCACCTGAACACGCGGTAGGCGCGCAGTTGTGCGGGGAACGCTGTCAGGTCGGTGTTCGGCTCGAAGACCACTGGCACGGGCTGTGCCCGCAACGCCTCTATCGTCTCCAGCTGGGCGTGCCGGTAGGCAGCGTAGAACGACTGGGACAGCGGCGGGCCCACCTCGGCGCCCAGCGCGGCGTACTGCAGGTTGCGGCCGGTCATATCCCAGTATCGCTCGCCGCTCAGCGCCGCGACATCGTCCAGTCGGCGCGCGACTTCTGGATCCAGCCATACCTGATCTTCGCTCTCTGCCGGGGTCCAGGCGACGTCGCCGTCACGGGGTCGCTGCGTGCGCTCGAGCGCGAGTGCGATCTCGCCGGATGTGGGCACCACCAATGATGCCACCCCGACCAGCATCAACGCACCCACCGCCTGCCAGAGCTGTCCCGGCCGATCTGCCCCCTCGTCCCGATGCCGTGTCCAGGCGGCCCACACGCACGGCAGGACCACCAGCATCGTGGCCATCGACAGCATCCCGGGTCGCGACAGGTGTCCACCGTCGATCCGGCCCAGCGCGTACGGGAGGGTCATTGCCAGCACCCCAACCCAGGTGAGCGCGAGCACCCTTCCGGCAGGCGGCGCATCCTCGGTGATCCGCGCGCGGAGCCGTCCGGCGAGCCAAAGCAGCACCGGCAGCGCCACCAGCCAGGCCGAGAAGCGCACCAGGTCGCCCAGCAGGTCCAGCGCGGAGGGTGCGCCCCGCTGCCACAGGCCAAGTGCGTAGCTGGCCGTGTTGACCTGGGCCTCGTGCCGCACGAAGGCGACCATCGCCAGCAGCGGTTTCCAGCCCGCCGCCAGCGCGACAGCAAGCACTGCCCCTGCGGGTGCAACCGTCCGTGCCACGCCGCTGACCGTTGCGGCGGTCCGGGGCGCGCCGTGTCGCCGTGGGGCCCGCACCACGAGCCACAGCCCTACTCCCGCCACGGCCACAGCAGCCGCGATCCCCGTCGTAGGCATCAACAGTGCTCCCACAAGCGCGACCAGCGGAGCCACCCCGAACCACAGTGTCGGTCGTCCCAGAAGCACGGGGTTGGCCGCCGTCAAGCACACCAGCAGGGGAACAAGGGCCCGATCCGGGCCGATGGTCAGCAGCACTGCAGCGATCGGCGCAGCGAGCACAGCACCCCACGCACGACCTGCGATCGACGCCACCAACAAGACACCACCGGCGGCAGCGACAGTCAGAGTGAGCCGATAGGCGAGGGGAAAGGCCTGTAGGCCACCGCCGAACATCACGTCATTGACGGCCCCGTAGAGCCACCCCGCCAGTCCTGGTATCGGCACGAACTCCGCGAACGCGGTCGCACCTTGCTCCGTCAGCTGCTGGAAGGGGAGCACGATCTCGCCCACGTGAAACTCGTCGCCCATGGCAAACGCATCGATAGGCGCGTCGCCGGCAAGGAGGAGCCCCACGATCGCGGGGCCGGTGAACCGAAGCAGCCGGGGCTTGCTCGGCCCAGCTTGCCGCGCCGCGAGCGCTTGGTTCGTAAGCATCGCGACGACCGCCACACCCACCAGCAGCAGCCCCATGCTCGAGGCCCCGACCCACGTTGCCGCTCCCGGGGCTTCCAAGCGGTAACCGAGAAGCCCCAGCCACACCAGCGGCAGTGGGATCTGCATGACCAAGATGAGTCGGTCGAGCACTGACGGCCCGAGCGAGGCCAGAGCGAAGGACACCGCCAGGACGCTGAGTCCCATCCACCACGGGTAGACGAACCCGAGCCCTGCCCCGGCTACAAGCACGGCCGCTGCGGCTGCACCGGTAACCGCCAAGACAGCCACACGAGACCCGAGCTGACCTCCCGCCTGACGCCGCCGGAGATGTACGGGCAGGAGAGCCGCGAACGCCGCGGCAACAGCTAGTGAACGCGTCGCAGCCTCTCGGCCGCCGAGCTCCACGACGAACGCAATCGGGCCCGTGGCGGCCCCCTGGAAAAACGCGGAGGGCAGGTCGGCAGCTACGACTGCGACCGCAGCGGCCAGTACCAGCAGATGAAGGTGAGCCTCACCCAGATCCGTCAGTCGAGCCAGCGGGCGTGCGCCCAGTCGCAGCGTCTGTCGCGCGAGCCGCAACGCAATGGGGAGCAGGGGCAGCGAGAGCACGACAAGCAGCCCTGCGAACACAAAGTCCTGTCGCTTGTCGTACAAGCCGTAGGTGACATCGCCTACGATGAAGTCGTCGACGGGTGTCGCCGCACCAGCCAGGGCACGGGCGGAACCAGCTGCCAGCGGCAGCACGACCACCGCGGCACCCAACAGAGAGACTGCGAGGTGGATAGGCCCGTCAGCGGCGTACAGGGTCCGAGTTCGATCGCGTACTCCCACGTCATGCGCCGCTTCCCGGTGGCCCTGCCGGGCTCCCTGCACCAGATGTCGCCTGCGCAGCCGAGTTGGGCTGCCGCGAGCTGCCGGCGGCGCGGTCCCCGAGATGCGTCGTCTCGCGCTCGACCACATACAGCGGGCGCGAGCGGACCTCGCGCAGGATCCGAGCGAGGTACTCGGCGATGAGCCCGAGGGTGAGGAAGGTCCCGGCCAGCCCGACCGAGACCAGCACCATCAGGGTGGTCCAGCCCTCGACCACGGAGTCGCTGAAGAGGTTGACCGCGACCACGTAGCCGACCGCGCCGACGGAGAAGAGACCGAAGAGCAGCGACAGCAGCTCCGCGACACGGGGTCCGATATCGCTGTAGGCGATGATCACGTCTAGAGCGAGGCTCAGGGTGCGCCCGTCCAGACGCTGTCTGCGGGGCGCAGCCGAACGGTAGGTCAAGGTGATCTTGGGGAACCCGGTCAAGGAGTACAGGGCCTGTCGGTAGCGGGTGCGCTCCTTGAGGTCGAGCATGGCGTTGAGGGCACGGCGGGAGACCAGGCGGGTGCGTTCGGTGGATAGCGGCTCGTCGAGGTACGACAACCGGTTGGCGATGCGGTAGAACCAGCCGGCTGCCGTGGAGGAGACCCCCGGAGAGGCCGCGACGATGTCGTGACCGCGCGCGGCGGTGATGTATAGCTCGCGCAGCAGATCCAGGTCGTGGTCGGGAACTGGGTCGTCGAGTTCGTAGACCCAGTCACCCGTGGCGCGGCTGAGGCCCGCCAGCATGGCCAGCTCGCGACCGTGGCTGCGGGGCAGCTCCACCACCAGAAGCGACCCCTGCAGCTGGGCTACGCAGGCACGGGCGTAGGTAGCGGTCTCGTCCTGGCTGCCGTCATCGACCAGCACGATCTCGTGCAGGGCGAACAGCGCCCCGAGCGTGTCCGACAGGGTCCGGAGCGCGACGGCAACGCCCGGTCCGGCGTCGCGGGCGTACACCACGGCCGAGACGAAGGTGGGTTGGCGGGGAGCCAGCTCGGTCGTCACAGCCGACCCTCCAGGTCGTAGATCGCATTCAGCTTGCCGGACACCACGCTGGTGACCTCGGGGGCGTCGCAGTGGTGCACCAGCAGCGTGGGTCGTCCGTCGTCGATCTCGGAGGTCGCGAGCACCGTTTTGACCGTGAACAGCGACCGCTCGTGCTCGAAGACCAGTTCGGGGTGCAGAAAGCGGCGGGCGAGCTGCGCCATCCAGGGCGCGGCGCTAGATGGGCGCGCAGGGCAGGTCGAGCAGGTGTCGAGCAGCTGCGGGGTGCAGTGCGGGTTGGCGCGCTGGCAGGCGAAGGCTGGCACGGCATCGGTGGTGGCGGCGTGCGGGGTGAACCCGACCGACGACAGCGAGTGGAGTCCGCTGTCTCCGAAGGGCATCACGGAGAAGAACGGACCGTCCATTACGGTGATGCCCAGGCCGGCCAGCGGTGCCGAGGGCGTGACCAGGGCCACCTCGCACAGCTCGTACTTCAGGGGCAGGGGCGCGAGCCCGGCAGACAGCAGCAGCGGGTTCGCTCCGGCGTAGGCCGCGATCACCAGACTGGCCGCGCACAGCTGGCGGCCGTCTTCGAGCTCCAGGCGCACCTCCCCCCCGCCCACGTCCAATCCGGTCACGCCAGCGCCAAGCTGCCAGTGCACCCGGTCGTCGAGCCGCGCGAGTAGGGCCATGCGCAGCCGGTCGTTGGACGTCGCGTACTCGGTGGTCGCCCACGCCTGGGTGACCGCGCCCGCCACGAAGTAGTCGCTGGTGGGCACCCGACGGGTCGGGGCGCCGATTGCCTCGCAGAACTCCTCGAACCGTGCGGCGCTGGTCACGCTGCCGCTGGCCGCGATGGCGTAGATGTTGTCGAAGCGGCTGTGCACGGCCTCGGGGAACTCGGCGGAGAAGCGTTCGAAGTACTGGCCCGAGCTGAGCGCGGTGAAGCGGCTGCGCGGGTAGTGGTAGCCGTGGTGCAGCCGCGCCTGGTTCACGTAGCTGGCGCGCGTGAGCGGCTCAGGTTCGCGGTCGACAACCGCTGTCCGCAGCCCCCGCCGGGTGCTCAGGCGCGCAGCGTAGAGACCGAAGATCCCCGCGCCGATCACGATCCGGTCGTAGGTCTCCACGTCCTCCAGCGCAGGTCGCGACGCACCGATCGGCCCCACAGCAGAGCAGGGTACGATACCGCCCACGCACAGGGTATCGGAGCGCGGTGGGGACCACGACACTGGTGGGCTACACCGGGTTCGTGGGCACAACGCTCCGCCGCCAGACGTCCTTCGACCTGTTGGTGAACCGGGCGAACCTGGACGAACTGGCGGGTCACCGCTGCGACCTGCTGGTCTGCGCCGCCGCACCAGCCGCGAAGTGGATCGCCAACCAGCAGCCCGACGCTGACCGCGCGAACATCGAACGGCTGCTGGCGGGTCTGTCGACGGTCACCGCGGAGCGGTTCGTGCTGATCTCGACCGTGGACGTCTACCCCAACCCCGTCGACGTCGACGAGGCGACCGCGATCAGCGCCGACCACCACCACGCCTACGGCCGCAACCGGCTGCTGCTCGAGCGCGAGGTGCAGACCCGGTTTCCCCAGGCGGTCGTTGTGCGTCTGCCGGCGCTGTTCGGCCAAGGGCTGAAGAAGAACTTCGTCTACGACCTCTACCTGGGCCGGGACGAGGTCGGCCTCACCCATCGCGATAGCGAGTTCCAGTTCTACGACATGGACCTGCTGTGGGGCGACCTGCAGCGCATCCTGGACGCCGACCTGCCGCTGGTCAACGTGGCAACCGAGCCGTTGAGCGCTCGGCGCGTTGCCAGGGAGGCGTTCGGCCGGGACCACATCAGCACCGAGGCGCCACAGGTCACCTACCGGGTGCGCAGCCGGCACGCCAGCGTGCTCGGCCGCGGCGATGCCTACCACTACGGTGCCGAGGAGATGCTCGACCGCCTGCGCGCCTTCGCCTCGACCCCGGACGCCGTGGCATGAAGCTTGCCGTGTCGAACATCGCCTGGGAAGACCCGTTCGACCCGGAGGTACTCGAGCTGCTGCGCGGCGCGGGCGTCACTGCGCTGGAGGTCGCCCCGACCAAGCTCTGGCCCGAGCTCACTACCGTGAGGGCACATGAGGTCGCGCAGGTCCGTCAGCGGCTGGCCGGGGCCGGCTTCGAGGTCGTGGCCATGCAGGCCCTGCTCTACGGCCAGCCCGAGTTCCAGCTGTTCGGCGACGAGCAGCACGTCGAACAGCTGATCGCATACCTCGGCACGGTGCTCCGCATCGCCGGGCAGCTCGGCGCCGAGGTCGCCGTGTTCGGCTCGCCCCGCAACCGGCTCCGGGGCGACCTCCCCGAGGAGATAGCCACAGCGCGGGCCGCAGCGGTCTTCGCGCGGATCGCCCAGAGCGCCGCGGAGCACGGCGTCACGGTTGTGCTGGAGGCCAACCCGCCGGCGTACGGTGCCGACTTCGTGACCACCGTTACCGAGGCGCTTGACCTAGTGCGGCGCGTGGACCACCCGGGTCTACGCCTCCACCTCGACACCGCCTGCATGCGGCTGGCCGGCGATGACGTGGTCACAGCGATCACCGACGGTGCCGGGCTGCTCTCCCACGTGCATGCCAGCGAGCCAGAACTTGGTCCGGTGCCCGGCGATGGACGCACGCAGCATGAGCTCGCTGCCGACGCCCTGAGGGGGATCGGCTACCAGGGTCACGTGTCGATCGAGATGCGACCGGTGGCAGCCGGCCGGCAAGCCCAGACCGTGGCCGACGCGGTCGCCTTCGTCCAGCGTGTCTATGGGGGAGCCCAACCGTGAGCGCCCTGCAGCCGGACGATGCCGGTTGGGCGGTCCCTGAGCACCGAGTCGAGGCGTTCGCGCCGCGGTCCACGCGCTACGCCGTGGCGATACCCGTGATCGACGAGGGCGAGCGGATCATCCGGCAGCTCGAGGCGATGAGGCGGCCCCCCGAGGTTCCAGACGTCATCATCTGCGACGGGGGTAGCCGCGACGGCTCCACCGAGCCGCGGCGGCTGGCCGCCCTCGGGGTGCGGGCCCTGCTGACCAAGACCGGACCGGGCCGTCTGGCCGCCCAGGAACGCATGGGCTTCGCGTTTGCGCTGCGCGAGGGCTACGGGGGCGTGATCCGCATGGATGGCAACGCCAAGGACGACCCGGCCGGGATCGCCGCGCTCGTCGCCGCGCTCGACGACGGCTGTGACTTTGTCCAGGGCTCCCGGTTCGTACCTGGCGGCGTGGCCGAACGCACTCCTTCGCTGCGGCTGCTGGCGATCCGCGCGATCCACGCGCCGGTGATCTCGCTGCTGGCGGGCGAGCGCTTCACGGACACGACCAACGCCTTCCGCGGACACTCCCGTCGCTACCTGACCCACCCAGAGGTGCAACCCTTCCGCGACGTGTTCCAAGGCTACGAGCTTCTGGCCTACCTATCGGTGCGAGCCTCGCAGCTCGGGCTACGCACCTGCGAGGTACCCGTGGCACGGCGCTACCCGCCAGGGCGGACCCCGACCAAGATCCGCGGGCTGCGCGGGAGTCTCGAA
The DNA here is from genome assembly GCA_019347675.1 of Actinomycetota bacterium. Lineage (NCBI taxonomy): Bacteria > Bacillati > Actinomycetota > Actinomycetota bacterium. The sequence continues at coordinate 136,184 of JAHWKW010000011.1, forward strand.
CTGCTGGACGTGCTCCGCCGCCTGGCCCGCCGCGAGTTCCACCCCTCGACCGCCTACTTCGGTTAGCGCCGGCCGGCGGTCAGCCGGCACCTGCGTCCCGACGCCCGATCCTCGACGTGGGGTGCGGCGAAGCGCGGTGTGCGCGGATCTCGCTGCTGCCGGCATCGAGGTCCACGGCATCGAGCCTGAGCCGAGGCGGCGGCGTTGGCGCGGCGCCGGTACGCCGAGGTTGCGGTAGGGCCGGTGGAGACCTACACCAGCGACCGGTGTTCCAGCAGCTGCTGCTGGCCGACGTACTCGAGCATCTCGTCGACCCGTGGGCCACCCTCAGCCGGTTGGTGGCTGACAACCTCGAACCCCGGCGGACGGGTCGTGATCTCGCTGCCCAACGTCCGTCACTTGGTGGGTGGTCGCCGACCTGCTGCTGCGCGGGCGCTGGGTGAAGAGCGAGGCGGGCATCCTGGACCGCGCCCATCTGCGGTTCTCACCCGCGACTCCGCGATCGAGCTGGCCCGCAGGTCCGGGCACCAACTGGGGCCCGCCGACCAAACACCGGAAGGTCCACCAGCGTCACCCGATCGGTCCTTCACCGGCGCCGGCGCCTCACACGACGGGCAGCGTTCGACATCGACTAGGCGCGTTTTCCGCATCGTCGTGCCGTAAGTCGTGGCCGTAGCGGGCTGTTTGCCGTTCTTGCTGGGGGTTCCTGGGCGTTTCTGGCTTCCGGGCCTCTGACATTGTTGTGCCAACATGAGCG
>JAHWKW010000012.1:0-85491 GCA_019347675.1 Actinomycetota bacterium
AAGGATCGGCTAACTCCGTGCCAGCAGCCGCGGTCATACGGAGGATCCAAGCGTTATCCGGAATTACTGGGCGTAAAGAGTTGCGTAGGTGGCATAGTAAGCAGGTAGTGAAATAGTGTGGCTCAACCATACTCACATTATCTGAACTGCTAAGCTGGAGTATATGAGAGGTAGTTGGAATTTCTAGTGTAGGAGTGGAATCCGTAGATATTAGGAGGAACACCGATGGCGTAGGCAGACTACTGGCATATTACTGACACTAAGGCACGAAAGCGTGGGGAGCGAACGGGATTAGATACCCCGGTAGTCCACGCCGTAAACGATGCAGACTAGGCGTGGGGGGACTTGACCCCCTCCGTGCCGGAGCTAACGCGGGAAGTCTGCCGCCTGGGGACTACGGCCGCAAGGCTAAAACTCAAAGGAATTGACGGGGGCCCGCACAAGCGGTGGAGCATGTGGTTTAATTCGAAGCAACGCGAAGAACCTTACCAGCCCTTGACATGGGCGTCGCGGCCGGGAGACCGGCTTTCAGTTCGGCTGGACGCCACACAGGTGCTGCATGGCTGTCGTCAGCTCGTGTCGTGAGATGTTGGGTTAAGTCCCGCAACGAGCGCAACCCTCGCCCTCAGTTGCCAGCGGTTCGGCCGGGCACTCTGAGGGAACCGCCGGTGATAAGCCGGAGGAAGGTGGGGATGACGTCAAGTCCTCATGGCCCTTACGGGGTGGGCTACACACGTGCTACAATGGCGGTGACAGTGGGTTAATCCCCAAAAGCCGTCTCAGTTCGGATTGTCGTCTGCAACTCGACGGCATGAAGTTGGAATCGCTAGTAATCGCGGATCAGCAACGCTGCGGTGAATACGTTCCCGGGCCTTGTACACACCGCCCGTCACGTCATGAAAGTCGGGAACACCCGAAGCCGGTGGCCTAACCCGTAAGGGAGGGAGCCGTCGAAGGCGGGGCCGGCGATTGGGACGAAGTCGTAACAAGGTAGCCGTACCGGAAGGTGCGGCTGGATCACCTCCTTTCTGGAGCACTGAATACGGCGTCACGGGAGGTTCGTTCCCGTGCACGGCCGTCGGATGCGACGTAGACCACTGGCTATTCACGTCGCGGCAGTCGACCCCCGCCCGGGGAACCTCGCCGATCCCGTCCACGGGATCGGGCAAACCGAGGGATGACCGGGCCGTGGGAAGACTCCTCGACCGTGGGCACGCTATGCAGCTTTGAGGGATCGGAGATCCTTCACACGACGCTGTCTCCGATCATCGGAACCGCCCGGCAGGTCCGGGCAGGCCGGTCCGTCGGAGACGTTGCGTGACCCTTGAGAACTCCATAGCGAGCGCGAGCATCTAATAACACACAGTTCACTCGAATTGTGAACGTGGCCAACTCTCAGAGTTGGTTACGGCAAGCGAAAAAGGGCACTCGGTGGATGCCTTGGCATCAGGAGCCGACGAAGGACGTGGGAGCCTGCGATAAGCCCTGGGGAGCTGGCAACCAAGCACAGATCCAGGGATGTCCGAATGGGGAAACCCGGCTGGGGTCATGCCCAGTCGTACCCGCCTGAACACATAGGGCGGGTGTCGGGAACCGGGGGAACTGAAACATCTCAGTACCTCGAGGAAGAGAAAGAAACATTCGATTCCCCTAGTAGTGGTGAGCGAACGGGGAACAGCCCAAACCGGAGCCGTGCGAAAGCTGGCAGGCGTTGCGGCGCCGGGGTTGCGGGACCATCCAGAGGGGGCTGCCACCCTCTCAGGGAGTTACCAAGTGCGCGTGTAGTCGAACGGGATGGAAAGCCCGGCCACAGACGGTAAGAGCCCGGTAGATGAAGCACGACGCACCTCCCGGATGGGATCCCAAGTAGTGCGGGGCCCGTGAAATCCCGTACGAATCTGCGAGGACCACCTCGTAAGGCTAAATACTCCCTGATGACCGATAGCGGATAGTACCGTGAGGGAACGGTGAAAAGAACCCCGGGAGGGGAGTGAAAGAGAACCTGAAACCGTGTGCCTACGAACCGTCGGAGCTCATCTTCGGATGGGTGACGGCGTGCCTTTTGAAGAATGAGCCTACGAGTTCGCTGTCAGTGGCGAGGTTAACCCGTCGAGGGGAAGCCGGAGCGAAAGCGAGTCCGAATAGGGCGTCCAGTCGCTGGCACGAGACCCGAAACCGAGTGAGCTACCCATGGGCAGGTTGAAGCGAGGGTAAGACCTCGTGGAGGACCGAACCGTTGTAGGTTGAAAACTGCTCGGATGACCTGTGGGTAGGGGTGAAAGGCCAATCAAACTCGGTGATAGCTGGTTCTCCCCGAAATGCATCTAGGTGCAGCGTTGCGTGTTCCGTACTGGGGGTAGAGCACTGTTTGGGCTAGGGGGCCTACAAGCTTACCGAACTCAGGCAAACTCCGAATACCAGTACGCCACAACGCGGCAGTGAGACTGTGGGGGATAAGCTCCATGGTCGAAAGGGAAACAGCCCAGACCGACAGCTAAGGTCCCTAAATCAAGGCTAAGTGGTAAAGGATGTGGGATCGCAGAGACAACCAGGAGGTTGGCTTAGAAGCAGCCACCCTTGAAAGAGTGCGTAATAGCTCACTGGTCAAGTGATCCTGCGCCGACAATGTAACGGGGCTAAGCCTTGTACCGAAGCTTCGGGTTTCGCGAACACATCTGGCGTGTAGGGGAGGCCCTGCACGTTGGATTCGCGGAGCGGTAGGGGAGCATCGATACGCGGGTGAAGCGGCGGGGAAACCCAGTCGTGGACGCGTGTCGAGAGAGAATGTAGGCATGAGTAGCGAAAGGGGAGGGAGGAACTCCCCCGCCGATTGACCAAGGGTTCCTGGGGAAGGTTCATCCGCCCAGGGTAAGTCGGGACCTAAGGCGAGGGCGAGAGCCGTAGTCGATGGATAACAGGTTGATATTCCTGTACCACCATCTCCGCGCTTTTGCCGAACGCACCGTGCTAACCGCCTCTACGGAGGTGGGACCCCGGTGCAAGTAGGCCACCGAAGGGGTGACGGGGAAGGCTAGGGGATCCCGGGCGTTGGTTGTCCCGGGGTAAGCGTGTAGGCCGGGGTCCAGGAAAATCCGGACCCCACACAAGGCCGAGGCGCGATGCCGACCGATGAGGGAAGTCCCTGAAGCCATGCCCCCAAGAAAAGCCTCTAGGGAGTGGAGATGGTGCCCGTACCCTAAACCGACACAGGTGGTCAGGTAGAGAATACCGAGGCGATCGAGTGAACTCTGGTCAAGGAACTAGGCAAATTGGCCCCGTAACTTCGGGAGAAGGGGCGCCATCGGTGGTGACGGACTTCGCGTCCCGAGCTGCTGGTGGCCGCAGTGACCAGGCCCAAGCGACTGTTTACCAAAAACACAGCAGCGTGCTAACTCGCAAGAGGATGTATACGCTGTGACGCCTGCCCGGTGCCGGAACGTTAAGCGGAGGGGTTAGCCCGAGAGGGCGAAGCTCCAAAGCCAAGCGCCGGTAAACGGCGGCCGTAAACACCGTTGCGGCTCCAGTGGGGTAACCCGCTGGAACAAACCCTGCTATATGCTGGAAACCCCGAGCATCCGGCGGTACTCGTGCACGGGAACGTCACACCCCGGTGGTTCGATACGTGAACCAGCGGAGGTGACGACGTGCGCAGTGACAACCCGTCCGGTGCGGACGATCAGCAGGAAAGGCCCGGTCTTCGAGACTGGCTGGATGTGATCCCGTCTGACGTAGGCAACTACGTGGCGGGGTTCGTCGACGGAGAGGGAAGCTTCAACGTCCCAATCCGTCGAGAGCGTGATCGTGGTCTGCCGTTCCGAGTGGGACTGTCCTTCAACGTGTCCCAGATCGGTGATGACCTGCCGCAGTTACTGCGGCGCGTCTTCATCGTCGGAACGGTGCGAGGTCGCGGCGATGGCGTCTTCTACTACAGAAGTCACCAAGCCCGACGATCTCATCTCGCGTGTCTTCCCGTTCTTCCAGCGGTTCCCGCTGCGAGGGACGAAGAGACGCGACCTCGAGATCTTCGAGGAGATCGCGTGGCTCGTCCAGACAGGCCGGCACCTCACGCGCGAGGGCATCGAGACGGTACTCCGTCTCCGTGCACCCATGAACCGCGGAGGGAAGCGTCGGCGCAGCGATGAAGCGATCATCGCAGCGCTCGAGGAGTGGGAATCCTCAGAGGCCATACGCAGGGCTCCCTCGTGAAGCAGAGGGATGAAGATATGGTCCACGCCCCATAGCGATATGGGGGTTCCGTGAACTATAACGGTTGGATACCACTAGCTACCGATACCGGCCGTTGTAAAACCTGGCTATATGCTGGAACACCCCGCGCATCTGGCGGTACTCGTTCATGTCACACCCTCTCCGTAGGGTTCGCTCAATCGGTAGATGGAGCGGGAACATGAGCAGTGACAATCTGACCAGTGGGGACGATCAGCAGGAAACTGCGAGCACACCGTTCGATCCATGGTGGGTCGTGGGGTTCGTGGATGGAGAGGGTTGCTTCTCCGTCTCGGTCCATCACAACTCACGGTTCGCGCTACGAACGAGGGGATGGCAGATCGCCCCTGTGTTCCATGCCTACCAGCATGAGAACCACGGCGAGATCCTCCATCGACTCCGAGACTTCTTCGGTTGTGGGCATATCCGCCCGAAGGGACCTCGAAGTTCCGTGTTGACGTACGCGGTCCGCGCACGTAGTGACCTGATCGGGAGCATCATCCCGTTCTTCGAGCGGTACCCGCTTCGGATAAAGATGGGCGACTTCCGCATCTTCGCTGAGGTAACACGGGCGATGGAGCGGAAGGAGCACTTGACCGACGCGGGCTTCGAGCGCATCATCCGCCTTGCGTACTCGATGAATGAGAACGGCAAGCAGCGGAAGCGATCACTGGAAGACATCCTCGCAGGATCCTCAGAGACTGTACGCCAGGGAGGGCTCGATCTCGGAAGAGAAGAGCCCGGAAGATACAGTCCGATCCTCATGGCGACATGAGGAGTCAGGCAGAGATGACCTGACCCGCTCTCCGGCGAGCCAGTCGGAGTAGGCGAGTAACAAGGATGCCTAAGGTAGCGAAATTCCTTGTCGGGTAAGTTCCGACCTGCACGAAAGGCGTAACGACTTGGGCACTGTCTCGACCAGAGACTCGGCGAAATTGCACTGTGAGTAAAGATGCTCACTACGCGCAGCAGGACGGAAAGACCCCGGGACCTTTACTGCAGCTTGGTATTCGGATTCGGTACAGCGTGTGCAGGATAGGTGGGAGGCTGTGAAGCTCGGACGCCAGTCCGGGTGGAGCCAACCTTGGAATACCACCCTCGTTGTGCTGGGTTCGTAACCTGGACCCGTTATCCGGGTCAGGGACAGTGCCTGGCGGGCAGTTTAACTGGGGCGGTTGCCTCCTAAACAGTAACGGAGGCGCCCAAAGGTTCCCTCAGACCGGTCGGCAATCGGTCGTTGAGTGTAAAGGCACAAGGGAGCTTGACTGCGAGACCGACAGGTCGAGCAGGTGCGAAAGCAGGGCTTAGTGATCCGACGGTGGCAAGTGGAAGCGCCGTCGCTCAACGGATAAAAGGTACCCCGGGGATAACAGGCTGATCTTGCCCAAGAGTCCATATCGACGGCAAGGTTTGGCACCTCGATGTCGGCTCATCGCATCCTGGGGCTGGAGCAGGTCCCAAGGGTTCGGCTGTTCGCCGATTAAAGCGGTACGCGAGCTGGGTTCAGAACGTCGTGAGACAGTTCGGTCCCTATCCGCTGCGCGCGTTGGAGACTTGAGAGAGGCTGCCCCTAGTACGAGAGGACCGGGGTGGACGCACCTCTAGTGTGCGGGTTGTTCCGCCAGGAGCATGGCCCGTTGGCTACGTGCGGAAGAGATAAGCGCTGAAGGCATCTAAGCGCGAAGCTTGTCTCAAGATGAGGTCTCCCACTCCCTCGAGGAGGTAAGGCCCCCAGTAGACGACTGGGTTGATAGGCCGGAGGTGGAAGCACGGCAACGTGTGCAGCTGACCGGTACTAATAGGCCGAGGGCTTGCCGTAGCTCGCGCTCGCTATGGAGTTCATCGCAGGGTCTGCGGGACCGAAGGTCCGCGGCCCTGAGGGTGACGCATCGCACCGTCGCGGTGCGCTGACAACTTCAGAAGTGTGTTTCCGTGGCCATAGCGGAGGGGGTACACCCGGTCACATTCCGAACCCGGAAGTTAAGCCCTCCAGCGCCGATGGTACTGCGCTGGCAACGGCGTGGGAGAGTAGGTCGCTGCGGAAACCATCTCTTGATCGACGCCGCCCGCCACCGCGGGCGGCGTCGCTGCATTTGTGGCCCGCGTGAGCGGTCGTCGGGCCGGGGCCGAACCAGGGTCGGGAGTCGTCTGGCCGAGCGCTGGCGCCGCGCCGGGACGGCAGCCGACACACCCTGGGGGAGGGCAAGGCAGCAACAGCGAGGGACAGGAAAGGCCGGTGACGAGCGACCGACCACGACCAAGCGGCGGGCGTGGCGGTCAGCGTCGCGACCGGCAGGCCGGGAAGCCACCAGAAACCGGTGCGGACCGTGGGCATCTGGACCGCGACCGGCAAACGGAACGCCAACGCGAGGGCCGTGACCGTGGTGGCCAGGGTCGCGGCCGCGACAAGGACGCCGGGCACCAGCGGCGTGGCGGCCAAGGCGCGCGGCGGCCCGTGGGCATCGACCGCGCCGAGCGGACCGCCGGTGCGCCGCCGCTGCGTCGCGACGACCCGACGCCAGCGCCACCCAAGCCCGACTTCCCCAGCGACGTCGAGCCCGACCTGCCCGGGGGCGTCCTGCGAGAGCTCCGGCGGCACAGCCAGGACCCCGACGAGGTCGCCAGGGCCCTGACCCTCGCGGTCGCTGCGGTCGATGCGGGCGCCCCGGACCGCGCGCGTCCCTACCTGGAGTGGGCGAAGGCTGCCGCGCCCCGCGCGCCGAGCGTCCGCGAGACCCTCGGGGTGGCGCTCTACCACGCCGAGGACTGGTCGGGCGCACTCAGCGAACTGCAGACCTACCGGCGGCTGTCGGGCCGCAGCGACCAGAACCACTTGATCGGCGACTGCTTGCGTGGGTTGGGCCGGTCCGTGGGTCGGGTGGCTGAGGTCGTGCAGGAACTCGATCCCGACCGCGACGGCGAGGACCGCTACGCCGAAGGGATGATCGTTTGGGCCAGCGCTGTAGCCGACCACGGCGACCCCGGCGCGGGCCGGGCGGTGATCCGCCGGGCGCTGGACCGTCTCGGCCAGCCCACGGATCCCCAGGAACACCACCTGCGCCTGTGGTACGTCGCCGCGGACCTCGCGGAGCGTGACGGCGACCGCGACGACGCGGAACGGTGGTTGCGGCGGGTCGCAGCCGAAGACGACGACCTCTACGACGTGCGACAGCGCCTCGCGCGGCTCGCTGGGTGACGACCCACCCACGTTTCCGGGCCAGCGCGGATCACCCGACCGGGGTCAGCGTGCCCTCGTCGCGTCGGCGGAAGTACCGCAGGAACCCGGCAGCGTTCGAGCGGAACCCCGACAGCAGCTGGACCCGTTCCTCGGCGTGCGGATCGCCGGGGACGAGCCCCGGGTCGACCTCGTCGGCGAAGCGCTGCACCAACGTCTCGGTGACGTGGTCGAGCTCGTCGTGCTCCTGGTAGGCGGCCTCGGCGGTCGCCGCCCACAGATGCAGCCGCTGGATGGCGTCCTGTAATGCGTCCACGGGCGGGTCGAGAGGGCCGTAGTGCGCCAGGTACAGGCGGGTGAGGTCCCGCTCGAGGTAGCGGCTCAGCGACCGCGTCGCCGCCTCCAACTGGAAATCCGGAGGCGGGGTCGCGGGGCGCAGCTCACGCATCCCCGGCAGCTTCACCCCGACCGAGTCCCCGGCGAAGATCGCGCCGGTCGCGTGGTCGAAGATGCCGATGTGGTGCTTGGCGTGGCCGGGGGTGTACAGAAGCTCCAGCGTGCGGCCACCGCCGAGTTCCAACGTGTCCCCGTCTGCAACCGCCAGGAGCCGGTCGCCCTCGATCGGGGTGCAGGCGCCGTAGACGCGGTCCATGACCTCGCCGTAGACGCGCCGCGACGACTCGTTGAGCTTCTCGGGGTCGTGCAGGTGGGGAGCGCCGACCTCGCTCACGACGATGGTCGCCGACGGGAACGCCGCGGCGATGTCACCGGCCCCGCCGGCGTGGTCGAGGTGGATGTGGGTGACGACCAGGTATGCCAGGTCGCTGGGATCGAGGCCGATCTCGTGCAGCGCGGCGACCACGTGCTCGATCGACAGCGCCGGTCCGCACTCGATCAGCGTCGGGCGCGGCGCGGGCAACAGGTACCCAGCGGTGACCTGCGTCATCCCGCCGGTCATCGTGTCGATGCCGACGACGTCGTCGGCGAAGTGCTCCACCCGCGTGCGCGAGACGTCGTCGTTCACTTCCAACCTCCGGGGCGGCACTGGGACCTGCGTCCGCGTCGCGTGGTCCGACGCTACTTCAGCAGCTGCCTCGGTTGCTGACGCGGGCGCCATGGACGACGTCGGGCCGACCGGAAGGCGTTTGCGCGCGATCAGCGGCGTGCCCATGCTGCGACCGACAACGTTGGCCGACCGTGGGAGATGCCGTGGCGCAGCGTCACCGTCTGCCCGCCGCGGGCGGTGTGGCCGGGATCCGCCACCGTCAGCGGCGTGCGCTGGTCGTGGCGCTGGTCGCCAACGGATCCTTCCTCGTGGTGGAGTTCGTCGGCGGTTTGCTGTTCCGTTCGCTGGCGCTCCTGGCAGACGCCGCGCACATGCTGTCCGACGTGGCCGCGCTGACGATCGCACTGGTGGCCCAGCGCCTGATCGAACGTCCGGCGACCAACCGGCACAGCTTCGGACTGCAGCGCGCGGAGGTCCTCGGCGCGCAGGCCAACGGGCTGGTGCTGTTCGCCGCGTCCGCGTGGATCCTGTACGAGGCTGTCCGCCGCATCGGCGCGCCACAGGAGGTCCGAGGAGGCGGTCTGGTGGCGGTCGCCGCGGCAGGCCTGGTGGTCAACCTCGCGTCGGCGTACGCCTTGCACCGGGTGCGCGACCACAGTCTCAACATCCGCGGGGCTCTGGCGCACCTGCTGGCCGATGCCGTGGGGTCGGTCGGGGCGCTCCTGGCGGGGGTCGCGGTCGTCTTGTGGCGGGCCAACTGGGTCGACCCGGCCGTGTCCATGGGCGTCGCGCTGCTGGTGCTGTGGTCGGCGTACCGGCTCCTGCGCGAGACGACGCACGTCCTGCTCGAGGGAACACCCCAGCACCTGGACATCGACGAACTGCAGGCCGCGATGCTCGAACACGCGGGGGTCGAGGCGGTGCACCACCTGCACGTGTGGAGCATCGCGTCCGACGTGCCGTCGCTGTCGGCGCACGTCGTGCTCCGTGAGGAGCTCAGCCTCCACGACGCCCAGATCCTTGGCGACGAGCTCCGAGCCCGCCTCGAGAACGACTTCGGGATCGGGCACACCACCCTCGAGCTCGAGTGCCACGTCTGCGGGCCAGAAGCCGACGACGAGCTGTTGTTGTAGCAGGCGACGCCAGGAGTCGATCCTGAGCGGTCACGCGGGATGGTCGTCCTCCACCTGGTCCTCTTCCTCGCTGGGGTCGTCCTCGTGGGGCGGACGCTCGCCGACCAGCCCGACGTGCAGGACAGCGTCGCCGGGTGAGACCAGCGGTAAGGTCGTCGCACCGATCACCACGCCATCGTCGGGGCTGTCCACCGCCGATCGTTCGTGGCCGAAGGGGTCGGTCGTCGCCCACAGCGTCTGACCGACCCGGACCTGATCGCCGGGTCCCACCTGCAGATCCAGGATCCCGCCCCGTTCGGCTCGGATCCACCGCGAGTCGTGCATCACGACCGGCGGGTCGTGCGGCGGCTCGGGGGCCGCGTCGGTCATCTGCAGATGGTGCAGCAGCCGCAGGATCCCCTCGGTGGCGACCTGGATCGCGTCGGTGTCGAAGCGCAACGCCTCGCCGCCCTCGAACGTCAGCACGGGCACACCCCGGTCTGCTGCGACCTCACGCAGTGACCCGGGACGGGTCGCGGCCGACAGGATGTAGGGCGCACCGAACGCCTCGGCGAGTCGCAACGTTTGCGGATCGGCGGTGTCGATCCTGACCTGTGGCACGTTGGTGCGTCGGTTGGCAGCGGTGTGCAGGTCCACACCCAGGTCGCTGGCGACCACGATCTCGTCGAGGACCACCCGGGCGATGCGGGCCGCGAGCGACCCGGTCGGCGATCCCGGGAAGGCGCGGTTGAGGTCACGGCGGTCAGGCAGGTACCGGCTGTGCAGCTGCACACCCAGGATGTTGACCAGCGGCGCGATCAGGATGGTGCCACGCAGGCGCTGGGGGTCCAGACTCTGGATCAGCTCACGGCACGCCGCGACACCGTTGAGCTCGTCGCCGTGGACGGCCGCCGTGACGAACATCCGCGGACCGGTCTGCGCGCCGTGAAACACGGCCACGGGGATCGACAGGCGGTCGCCGGTGTACGACTCGGACACGGCGCACGACAGGTCCGCTCGCGTGCCCGGTGAGACCTCCTCCCCGGCGACACGAACGGGCGCGATCACCGCCGGCGGGCGGGCCCGTCGTGAGCCCGCCCCGCCGCAGCCCGGGCCTTCGCCGCCGCGGCGCGGCGCTTGGCGGCGGCCCGCCGGGCCTTGAGGCCGGCGTGGTGCTTGGCGGTCTCCGCCTCGACGTGGTGCATGAGGACCTCACCCAGGTCGATGCCGCTGGCCTTCTCGATTCCTTCCAGGCCCGGCGAAGAGTTGACCTCCAGCACCAACGGACCGGCTTCCGACTCGACCAGGTCCACCCCCGCGAACCCCAACCCCAGCGTCCGCGCCGCCCGGACGGCCGTGCGCCGCACGGAGGCGTCGGGTCGCACGGCCTCAACGCTCCCGCCGCGGTGCACGTTGGAGCGGAACTCGTCGCCCTTGGCCTGACGGCGCATCGCGGCGACCACCTGGTTGCCGACGACGATCACGCGCAGGTCCGAACCCCCAGCCTCGGCGATGTACTGCTGCACGAGGATGTTCTGGCCGACCGAGTGGAACGCGTCGACGGTCGAGTTGAAGCCCGACCTGCTGTCGACCTTGATCACCCCGGCGCCCTGCGTGCCTTCGAGGAGCTTCACCACCGCGGGCGGCCCGTCGACGAGCTTCAACAGCGAGCGGGCCAGGTCGGTCCGCCTGGCCAGTCCGGTTGCGGGGATCGGGATGCCGTGCTGGGCGAGGATCTGCAGCGAGCGCAGCTTGTCACGGGAGTTGAGGATCGCATCGGCCGGATTGACGACGTACATGCCCATCATCTGCAGTTGACGGACAACCGCGGCGCCGTAGAAGGTGATCGACGCCCCGATGCGCGGGATCACCGCATCCACCTTCGGGAACGGCTTGCCGCGCAGGTACGCCTCCGTGCCGCGCGACGACACCATCATGGTGATGTCCAGTGGATCCATGACCTGCACGGTGTGTCGCAGGCGCCGTGCTGCGCTGGCCAGCCGTCGCGTCGAGTACAGCCGGCGGTTGCGCGAGAGGATGGCGACCTTCACCGGTGTCTCTTCCGGTCGGGAACGCTGGGGTGGTCGCCAGGGGGGCGGCGCGGTGGCGGAAGCACCGCGCGCGGCGGCGTGCGGCGTTGCGGCTCGACCGCTGATCTGCGTGGTGGTGCTGGCGTGGACCGGTACCCGCGCCCCGGATCGACGAGGTAGCCCTCAAGGGTGCTCCTGCCCAGGATCATGCGGAAGTTCATCCCGGTCCGGTCGGTGACGGTGATGTCGGTGATGCGGTCCAGGGGCCCGCACACGACCCGGGTTCGCACGACCGGACGACGCTCGGCCCTGGCGCCGGTGTCACGGACGCGGCGGAAACCGACGGCCGGGGCCGTGACGATGCGCCGACGGGCGTGGCGGTCGCGCCCCAGCATGACCGCGAAACGCAGGATCGGTAACTCGCGGCCGTCCACGACGTGGTGGCCAACGACGGTGAGATCTCGGACGTGGACGGCGCTGCTGCGCGCGCCGGTGTCGAGCTTGACACGCAGGCGTCGGATCCCCCACCCGGGCAGCGACGCCTGCTCCTTCCATCCCAGGACAGGCGTCGGCTCACGTGTGGGCACGGCAGCTCCGGGTCCGGCGGGAGACGATCCGAGCCGGTCGCGCGGCAGCCTAACCCAGGCGCAACGACCGGGACCCGCCCCGCACGGGTTTATTCCAACGGTCGCAGCACCAGCCCGGTGCGTGGTTTGGGGAAGAACGACGTCGTCTTGGGAGGCATCCGCGCCCCGGCGTCGGCCACCGCGCGAACGTGGCTCACCGTCACCGGTCGGAGCACGAACAGTGCGTCGGCGTCTCCCGCCATGATCTCTTCGGCGGCGGCTTGAGCATCCGGGGTGTAGCGCACCCCTTGGGCTTGATCCACCTCCAGCGGGCCGCTGAGCACGGCCTGAAGGACGGCGACGTCGAGATGGCGCACCTCGGCCGGCAGCTCCCGTGGCACCAGCGCCTCAGCGGCGACATCGTCGAACTCGACGAGCGTTCGCTCCTGACGGGTCAGTAGCCCGAACCTGGCCGTTGGCCGCTCGTCGAGCACGGCGACGATCCGCCGGGGGTTGGCGTCTTCATCCGCGACCGGGACCAGCCGCGCCCCGACCTCGGCGAGTCGGCGTCGGGCGTCCGGCGCGAGCCGGCGGACCAGGCGGTGCATCGCCCGCACCACCGGCCCGGCGCGATCGGTGCCGCCGCCCGGACCCACCACATAGGCCAGGATGCGCCCGGTGCCGGGCCCGGGTCGCGTGTCGTGGTGCTGCAACGCGCCGGTGTAGCGGTGGTGGCCGTCAGCCATCAGCACGCGTGCCGGTGCGTAGCCTGCTCGGACCGCCGCCGTCACGTCGCTGTCGGCGACGACCCACAGCCGGTGGGTCACGCCCTCCTCGGGATCGGTGAACACCGCGTCGGCGCGCCCTGCGCTGACCTCATCGAGCACGGTTGTGACCTCAGCAGGTTCGGCCCGAGCCAGGACGTAGATGGGGGAGGTATTGACCGGCAGGGCTGCCAGGAGCCGCAGCCGATCCTCGACCGGCGGCCGGAAGATGTGCTCGTGTGGCAGGACCTCACCCGATCCCCACGGCACCAGGCGGAGCGCGGCCAGGACGCCCCGCTGGTGGCGTTGCTCGCCGCTTTCCATGTACTGCTGCTCGTAGACGTACAGGGCCGGACCGGGATCGCGGGCGACAACGCCTGCCTCGAGCCAGCTGCGGTAGGTGTCCGCCGCCAGCTCGTAGCGGTCGCGGCCGGCACGATCGCGCCCGTGGGGCTCGGCGCGCTCCAAGCGGACCACGTTGACCGCACTGCGCTGGTGCAGCCGGTGTGACAGGCCCGGGTCGATCGCGTCGTACGGCGGGGCGGTGACGTCGGCCAGATCGTGGCTTGGTGTGTACCGGACCCCCCGGAAGGGCGCGAGGTCCACCACCAACGTCTCCTAGGCAGCCCGCCAAGGTCTACCACGCGTGAGGAGCGACGAGGGCGGCACCGACCGCTGGCCCGCCTGGAGTGCTCCCGAAGGTGCGACGTTGCGCGCGCCTTCCCGAGGTCTAGCCTCCCTGGCGGCATGGCGCTCCTGGATCGCTACGACGGCCTAGTCGTCGACCTCGACGGCGTGGTGGTGCGCGTCGAGGACCCGATCCCGGAGGCCGTCGCGGCGCTGTCGCAGATCGAGCAGCCCACCGTGTTCGTGACCAACAACGCGACCCGCCGACCCGACCACTGGGTGGAAGTCCTGGAGCGCGCCGGCTTGGCGGTCGACCCGGACCGGATCCTGACGAGCGCGATGGCGGCTGCCTGGCTGGTGGGCGGCCAACCGCCGCCGCGCGTCCTGGTGATCGGCGAGGAGGGCTTACGCGCTGCCTTGACCGACGCCGGGATCCCGCTGGTCGACGCGCCCCACCACGCCGACGCGGTCGTCGTCGGGTGGGACCGCCAGCTGACCTGGGAGCGGCTGCGCGACGCGACCCTGGCGATCGCCGGCGGCGCCCGGTTCGTCGGGACCAACGCCGACCTCGTCTACCCCGCCGACGAGGGCCCCTGGCCGGGCAACGGCGCGGCGCTGGCGTACCTGCGTGCCGCCACCGGCGTTCGCCCCGAGATCGCCGGGAAGCCGGAACGGCCGCTGTTCGCGCTGGCGGCGGAGCGCCTGTCGCTCGGCGATGGACGCATCCTCGTGGTCGGCGACCAGCTCGACACCGACGTGGCCGCCGCCCAGCGGATGGGATGGGACGCAGCGCTGGTCCTGACCGGCGTCGCCCGCTGGTCGGACCTGGTCGGTGCTGCGGCGACCCCGACCTGGGTGGTGCGCCACCTGGGCGAGTTGACGGGGCCGGAGCCGGCCACGATCCGCAGAGCCCAGCCGGGCGACCGTCCCGCGATCCGCGCACTGCTCGAGGACGCCGGCTGGGGCCTCGGCGGGGCGGCGCCGCGACCGGATCCCATCCTCGTCGCGGTCGCAGCCGACGACGACATCGTCGGGACGATCGGATGGCAGCGAGACGGCGACACGGCCAGCCTGCAAGGCCCCGTCGTGGCTGCTTCCCAGCACGGCCGGGAGACCGGATCACACCTCGTCGCGCAGGCACTGCACGAGCTGCGCGGCGCCGGCGTGCAGCTGACGTACCTGCTGGCGCGTGACGGTGACGCCAGCTTCGAGCAGCTGGGGTTCGAGCCGGCCGAGGTCGACGACGTCCCCCACGATGTCCGCGCCGACGCCGGATCCCACCCGGCCGTGCGGGTGCGCGACCTCGGCAGCGAGGCTCCACGGCGGAGCACGCTCGTGTAGCGCGGCGGCGACGTCGGCCGTCCCACCGGGCCGTCGAAGTCGACGATGACCGCTCCAGGCTAGCCGGGAGTCGGTGTGGTCCGGGTGGCCCCCAGCGACCGCAGGACCAGCGTGCCCGCGACGCCGGCGATGAACCCGGCGACGTGCGCCTCGTACGCCACCGGGCCTCCGGCGGCCTCGTTGAGCGCCAGAAGCTGCGTCGCGAACCAGACCCCCAGGACCAGCCAGGCTGGCAGGTCCACGATCGCGAAGAAGAAGAAGAAACCCAGGATGCGCGCGCGTGGGATCACCCAGGCCAGCAGGTACAGCGGGAAGGGCACGTAGGTCTGGACGCGCGCTCTCGGGTGCAGGACGAAGTACCCGCCGAGCACGGCGGCGATCGCTCCCGACGCCCCCAGCAGTGGAACGATCGCGGTCGGGTTCAACAACGCGAACACGTACACCGACACCAGGCCGCCCAACAGGTAGAACAGCAGGTAGGTGCCGTGGCCGACCTCGTCCTCGACGTTGTTCCCGAAGATCCACAGGAACAGCATGTTGAATCCCAGGTGCCAGATGCTGCCGTGCAGGAACATCGACGTCAGCGCCGACAGGAACACGTTCTTGGCGGCCAAGGCCGCCGGGAGACACGCCGGGGCGTCGGCTGGGACCACCGACGGGTCCAGCGATTGCAGGCGCAGAAGTTCCACCGGGATGGCGGCCCAGCGGAAGATGAAGCACTGCAGCTGCGCCTGTGGGAGCTGCGCGTTGAACGCGAAGAAGATGGCGACGTTGACCGCGATCAGCGTCACGGTCACCACCGGTGTGCGCCGGGTCGGGTTGCGGTCGCCGACCGGGAGCACCATCAGCTGCCCTCGATCTCGGCCACGGCGCTGACGCTAGTTTACGGGCCCGTGCCGCGAATCCATCCCGACGTCCACGACGAGACGCTCGACGAGCTGTACACGGAGCTGGCCTTCCCGCCACCAGCGACCGATCGGCCTTACGTCTACCTCGACATGGTGGCGAGCGTCGACGGTGCCGCGACGGCGCAGGGTCGGACCGGGCCGCTCGGCGGCGAGGCCGACCGTGTGGCGTTCTCGCGTCTACGCGAGTGGTGTGACGTGATCCTGGTTGGCGCGTCGACCGTCCGTATCGAGGACTACGGCCCACCCCGACCGAGCGACGCTGCTCGGATGCGCCGGCGCAGCCGCGGCCTCGGGCCGGTCCCCCGCCTGGTGGTCGTCACCGCGACCCTGTCGTTGAACCCGGCTGCGCGTCTGTTCGCCGATCCGGCGCGGCAACCGCTCGTCCTGGTTCCCGAGGACGCCGACCCGGCCAGGCGGGCAGCGCTCGCCGAGGTGGCGGAGGTCAGCGGGGTCGGGCACGGTCGCGTCGACCTGGTGGCGGCGTTGCGGGCGCTGCGGGCCAGCGGGGTCCGCTACGTGTTGTGCGAGGGCGGACCGACACTCAACGGGGAGCTGCTGGCCGCCGGCCTGGTCGACGAGCTGTTCCTGACGATCTCACCGCGGCTGGTTGGGTCGTCGGCGTACCGGATCGTGCAGGGACCGCTGCCTGGCGCCCCGCAGCCGATCGAACTGCGGGAGGTGCGTGAGCACGGCGGCGAGCTGCTGTTGCGGTACGGCCTCACACCGGGTCGCTAGGCTCTGTGAGGATCCCCAGGAGGCCAACGCGGGAGGCCAACGTGAACGACGCGCTGAGCAGGTACATCGAGGCTGCGACCGGCATCACCAAGACCACCCGCGCCAGAGCAGAGGAGATCGTCAAGCGGCTCCTCCACCAGGGGGAGGCCGCCGCCCGCGACCCCAAGGAGCTCGTCGATCAGCTGATCGAGCGGTCGCAGGAGAACCGGGAGGCTCTGACCGCGCTGATCCGCAGCGAGTCGAGGCGCGCCGTCCGCGCGATGGGGTTGGCGACACGCGAGGACCTCGAACGTCTCGAGCGCCAGATCAGCGAGGCAAAGCGCACCGCAGCGGCGGCCCAGGAGTCCGCGGGTCAGTCTTCAGCCGGGACGCAGAAGACGCCGTCGGCGGCGAAGAAGGCGAGCGCGCGACCAGCCGCGAAGAAGGCAGCCAAGAAGACCGCCGCGACCAAGACCACTGAGGGGACCGGCGAGAGCGCCGGCGAGGGCGCCGGCGAGGGCGCCGGCGAGTGACCGACGGCCAGGCCGACCCCTTGCAGGCCGACCCCTTGCAGGCCGACCCCCTGCAGGCCGACCCCCTGCAGGCCGACCCCTTGCAGACCGACCCCTTGCAGGCCGACCCCCTGCAGGCCGACCCCCTGGACGTCGCCCGCGCGCACCTCGACGCCGTCGCCACCCGCTCACCGGCCGAGCGCAGCGACCTGTACGCCGCGGTCAACGACGTGCTGGTCGCCGAGCTCGCCGCGATGGACGATGCACAGGTGGCGCGGTCGACACGCGCCAACGGGAACGACGCGACGTAACGCCGTGGGCACGTCACGGCGGCGCCTCGACGCCGAACTGGTGCGTCGGGGACTCGTGGCCTCACGTGCGGAGGCGCGCGCGGCGATCGATGCCGGACGGATCACGGTGGACGGGGCGCCGGCGTGGAAGCCGACGACGCTGGTCGACCCGGCCCAGGCCGTGGTCGTGTCCGGGCCACCTCGCCGGTACGTCAGCCGGGGCGGCGACAAGCTGGAAGCCGCCCTCGATGGCTTCGGGGTCGACCCCGCCGGACGGCGCTGTCTGGACGTCGGTGCGTCCACCGGCGGGTTCACGGACTGCCTGCTGCAGCGGGGCGCCGCTCACGTCGTCGCGGTGGACGTGGGGTACGGGCAGCTGCACCAGCGGCTGCGCCGCGACGAGCGGGTCACGGTGATGGAGCGCACCAACGCCCGCGATCTCACCCGGGACGACATCCCCGCTCCCTCGCCTGATCTGGTTGTGGCGGACCTGTCGTTCATCTCGCTGACCCTCGTCCTACCTGCCCTGCGAGCGGTCGCATGCGAGGGCGCTGAAGCGGTGGTGCTGGTCAAACCGCAGTTCGAGGCTGGCCGCGACCAGGTCGGCAAGGGGGGTGTCGTCCGCGACCCCGACGTCTGGGCGCGCACCATCCAGCGTGTTGCCCGCGCCGCCACGGCGCTAGGGTGGGCTCCCGCCGGGGTGGCGCCGTCGCCACTCACCGGACCGGCTGGCAACGTCGAGTTCCTCCTGCACCTCGTGCCTGACCTGGGGACCACCGACGGCCTGGAGGAGCGCATCGATGCCGCCGTGCGGCAGGCCACCGCCCGCTGAACGTCGGTCAGGAAGACGATCGTGAAGGTCGGGTTGGTCGTCCATCACCGCCGCTCCGCGTCCCGCGAAGCGGCGGTCGAGGCGGCTGCGCACCTGCGGACGCTCGGGGTGGATGTCGCTATGGCCCGTCCCGACGGCGAACAGCCCGACGTCGGTGTCCCACAGCTGTCCCACGACGCCTTCGCGGACGGACTGGATCTGGCCATGTCCTTCGGTGGCGACGGGACGTTCCTCCGTGCCGCGCACCTGTGCCGGGGGGCCGGCGTCCCCATCCTCGGGCTCAACCTGGGTCGGCTCGGCTTCCTCGCCGACGCGGAGCTCGACGATCTCGACGAGGTCCTGCACGCTGTCGCCAACCGTGACTTCCGCATCGAGGAGCGGCCAACCCTGGAGGTGTGGTCGTCGGACTCGGAAGGACGGCGCCTGTCGGAGGACTGGGCGCTCAACGAGGTCTCGATCGAAAAGAGCGCCCGACAGCGGATTCTGCTGATGGAGCTGCACGTGGCGCGGTCGCGGTTCGCCAGGATCCCCGCCGACGCGCTGGTCGTTGCCACCTCCACCGGCTCGACCGCGTACGCCTTCTCCGCAGGCGGGCCGATCCTGTCGCCGGAGGTCCGCGCGCTCCTGGTCACGCCGGTGGCCCCCCACAGCCTGTTCGCCAGAACCGTGGTGGTTGGCGAGGACGAGCAGATCGACGTCGAGATCCTCCCGGAGCAGTCACCGGCCATCGTCAGCTGCGACGGACGCGAGCCCGTCACCGTCCCGGCCGGCGGGTGGGTACACGCCACAGGCGGTGGCCAACCGGTGCGACTGGCACGTGTGTCCTCGATCGACTTCTACGGCGTGGTCCGCACCAAGTTCGGGTTGCGGTGACCGACGCCGCGGGTCGCTGACTGCTGTGCGCCGCCTGCACCGTCACGTCGCAGCTGGCGGCCATACTGCGCACGTCGACCGCTGGAGACGACCACGTCGACCGCTGGAGACGACCGTGATCGACGAGCTCCACATCGCCGGCCTGGGGGTGATCGAGGACGTGACGCTCCCCCTATCGCCGGGCCTGACGGTCGTCACCGGCGAGACCGGTGCGGGCAAGACCATGGTGGTCACCGCGCTGCAGCTGCTCCTCGGCGACCGCGCCGACACCAGCCTGGTCCGGGCCGGCTCTGAGGCCGCAGTGGTGGAGGCCCGCTTGACACCCGTGCCGTCGAACGCGGCGGCGGGGGGGTGGGCGTCACCGGACACGACCGAGCTGATCATCTCCCGCGAGATCCTCCCCGGCCGCGCTGACGGCAGCGGCGGACGCAGCCGGGTCCGTATCGGCGGACGGCTGGCCGCGGTGTCCGCCCTGGCCGACCTCATGGGGGAGTTCGTCGACGTCCACGGCCAGGGCTCGCACGTGCGGCTGGGGCGCTCCGACGTCGCCAGGACGTTGCTTGACCGGTACGCCGGTGCACCGCACGCACGAACGCTGGCGGCCTACCGGCCCGCGTGGACGGCGTGGCAGGAGGTCAGCGGACAGCGGGCGTCGCTCCTCGCTGACGCCCGGGAGCGGGCCCGCGAACACGACCGGCTCGCCCACGAGCTGGCGGAGATCGACGCGGCCGATCTCGACCCGCAGCGCGACGCCGACCTGGGGGAGGAGCGCGCCCGCCTCGAACACGCCGAGCAGCTGGCGAGCGCGGCCGGACAGGCCGCCGCGGCGCTGGATGAGGACGGCGCCGGCCACCCGGTGGGCGTGGCCGTGGCCGCATTGCGGCGGGCCGCTGGCCACGACGCACACCTCGACGCGTTAGGGGAACGGACCGAGGCGCTGGCCGCCGAGCTCGCGGACGTGCGCGGCGAGCTGCGCACGTACGCCGAGACCGTCGAGGCCGACCCGGTCCACCTCGACGAGCTCCGTCGGCGTGAACGCCTCCTGGGTGACCTGACCCGCAAGTACGGGGCGGACATCCCCGGGGTGTTGGACTACTCCACGCAGGCCCGTGCCCGCCTGGCGGAACTGTCGCGCCACGAGGAGTCGGCGGCCGCGCTCGCCGAGCGCGAGGCCGATCTGGCGGCCCAGGTGCACCGCCTCGCCGGGGAGCTCCACCGAGGCCGGGACGCCGCCTCGACACGACTTGCCGAGGCGATCGAGGCCCACCTGGCCGACCTGGGGATGGCGCACGCACGGGTGCGGATCAGCGTCGAGGGCCGCCAACAGCCGGGCCCGAACGGTTGCGATCGGGTCTCGATCGAGTTGGCCGCGAACCCCGGCGAGCCGCGTCGGCCGCTGGGTGAGGGCGCCTCGGGCGGCGAGCGGTCGCGGGTGGCGCTTGCCGTGGAGGTCGCGCTCGCCGACGTCGAAGACGCTCGCGTGCTCGTCTTCGACGAGGTGGACGCCGGGGTCGGCGGGGCCACCGCTATGGCAGTGGGTGAGAAACTCGCCCGGCTGGCCGTCGACGGTCGCCAGGTGCTGTGCGTGACGCACCTACCGCAGCTGGCGGCGTTCGCGGACGTCCACCACGTCGTCGAGAAGGGCATCCGCGGCGGGCGGACGGTCACCACGTCACGCTCGGTTGAGGGAGGGGACCGGCCGGCTGAGCTCGCCCGCATGCTCTCTGGCGGGGCGGGACGGGGCGCCGGCGTCGCCCATGCCCAGGAACTGCTCGCCGAGGCGTCCTCGCGCCGCGCCGGGTGAGCGAGGTTTGTCGCGTCGGGTGGCGGTCCGGCTAAGGTCCTGCGCCGATCCCAGCCGTCACAGCACGCAGGACGATCAGCGTGACCCGACCGAGCGAGCCTGCGAGCCTGGCCGAGTCCTTCGCGGCGCACACCCGGCTCCAGGTCGGCGCGGCGACGCTCGACAGGATGAGCGGGCCGGGCGCGGTCCGAGCGCCACGACGGCGGCGCCGGGTCCGGCTGCGGCAGCTGGGCCTGGTGGTCGCGGTGGCGGCGGCCGTGGCCAGCTCCGTGGCGCTGGGCGCGTCGGTGGGGGAGCGGACGGGCACGCGGCGACCGCCGCTCGCCGCCGCGCAAGGCGGACCCCTCGACGTCAGCGACGCTGGCCAGCCGCGCTCGGCGGGAGCCACGGCCACCGCCGTGTTCGCCTCCTACTCTGACCTGCAGCTGGTCCTGCCCAGCGACCAGGTCCGCTTGGTGGGCTTCCACGAGGCCGCGCTCGCGGACGCGCTGCCGCTGACCCCGGCGGGCTCCCTGCGCGCGAACGACAACACCACCAAGTTCCGTCCGCCACCCGACGGCGACGGCGTCGGCTACGTGGTGCTGTCGTCGCGAGGTCGCACCAACCCGGCCACATCCGCGGTGGACGTTGCGCTTCCGCCGGGCATCCCGGTGGCGAGCCTGATCGACGGCACCGTCACGCTGGTGGAGCACTACCAGCTGTACGGACGTCACCCCGACACGCGGGTCGAGATCGCCCCTGCCGGGCGGCCCGACCTACGGGTGGTGCTGATCCACCTCACCGACGTCCGCGTGAGTCCGGGACAGCGGGTGCAGGCGGGGCGCACGGTGGTCGCTGGTGCCGCGAACCTGTTCCCGTTCGGATCTCACGTCGATCGCTACGTCGAGGGCGAGCCGGGCCCCCACGTCCACATCGAGGTCAAGCGACCCACCAGTGGGGCGTAGCAGCGTGGCGCCACGGCTCGCGCTGTTGGGCGACGGGGAACCTCCCCGGTACGTTCCCGGGCGCTCAGCGCCCAGACGGCAAGGTGTCCTTCGGTCCGTCGGTGACGGAGCCGATACCCACGGTCTCGGTCGCGCAACCCCCACCCGTGACACGACGCCCTGGAGCGACGCCGTGCCCGCACGCCCCGCCAACGACGCGTTCGCAGCCGTGTGCACCCGGCCCCGCGTCAACCGCTACGCGATCGCCGGACTCGCTCCGGTGCTCGCCGCGGCACTCAGCCTCCCGGCCGCCGTCGACCGGACCGCGGCTGCCCGGCCGAGCGCCGTCGAGGCACAAGCGATGTGGGTGGATGCCAGCAACGGCATGCCGAGGGCGCCGGCCCCCGAACCCGTCATCGAGCCGTTCGCGGCCGTCGAGGGGGTCCAGCTGGTCGAACCGGCCCCAACACCGGTCCTGATCGGGTTCCACCAGGCGAACGGCCCGCGCCCGATCGCGCTGACCCCCGATGTGGCCGCGCACCAGATCCTGCCCAGCCGCGGACGAGGCACCCACGCGACCTCCGCGGTCGACATCGTGCTGCCGGCGGCAGAGCCGGTCCGCGCCACCGTGTCCGGGACCGTCGTGGCCGCCAACCGCTACGCGCTGTACGGCCAGACGAGCGATGGCCTCGTGGAGATCGTCCCCCACGCCAACCCCGCGATCCGCGTTCGCCTCCTGCACCTCGCCGAGCTACAGGTAACCGCCGGTGAGCACGTCGTCGCGGGGGAGACCGTCGTGGCCGCCACCGCTCGGACACTGCCGTTCGGCTCGCAGATCGACACGATCGTCGGCCAGCGACTGCCTCACGTCCACGTCGAGGTGGTGCGGTGACCGTGCGCTCACCGAACGGTTCGCGCGGTGATTGAACCGGGGGGAACGGGCGGTCGAGGAGCGTTGTTGGGGGTACCGACTTCCGGACACCGTCCGGGATCGCGCACCAGTCCGACACACCACGGGGGGATCCCCCGCCGCGGGAGCGCCGCTCCCGAGACGGAGGAACACGTCGCCATGTCACCGCAGAACCGCAGCCGCGCCGCGCTGGTCAGCGTCGCGATCCCGGCGATCGGCGTGCTTCTCGCACTGCCGCTGTCCCCGGACGCTCCCACCGCGGCCACCGTCGCCGCGGGGACGGGCGCGGCCGCCGCCGAGGAACCGCTGACGCAGCCCACGGGCAGCCACCCCGTACCGGTGGCTGACCCGTCGGCCGTTGTGAACACGGATCACGCCCCGCCTCCCCCCGACGCCGTTCCTGCCGACGCAGCCGCGGTCGACCCGCACGTCGAGCCGGCCCAGCCCGAGGCGCCGTACCCGGTGGGACCGTCCCGGCTGTTCGCGACGTTCCAGGAGCTGCACCTGTGGACGCCGAGCGCGGATCCCGTCCTGATCGGTTTCCACGAGGCCTACTACGACGGCGCGCTGGCGATGCTGCCGATGGGGCAAGCCACCGCGCTGGACAACCCGCGCTTCCCCGGCACGCCGGACCGCGCAACCGGCCAGCCCTACGCGGTCCTGTCGTCGCGGGGCCGGCGGCCGGAGCCGACATCCGCAGCCGACATCGTCGTGCGTCCGGGAGAGCCCGTCCGCGCCGTGGTCACCGGCACGGTGATCGAGGCCCGGCCCTACCTGTTGTACGGCAAGTACCCGGACGGGCGTGTGGCCATCCGCTCAGCTGAGCGTCCCGACCTCGTCGTGACGATGCTGCACATCTCGGGCCTGCAGGTCCACGTCGGCCAGCAGGTCAACGCTGGCGAGACGATCGTGGCGGCACATGGCACCCAGTTCCCGTTCGTGTCGCACATCGACAACTACCTCGGCGGCAACCCCAATCCCCACGTCCACGTGGAGGTCGCTCACCGCGGGTAGCGGGTCACGGCGCGGGGCCTGGCTGGTTCGGCGGTGGAGCCGGCTGAGGTCGCGACCATGACCGTCGCCTCGACGGGGCCGCTGTGCGACGTGTGCGCGAGGTGTTCGTCGTCCCACGGGGCTGGTGTTACCGTGACGGGGGCCACGGTGTGGCCGCGTCCGGACAGACGGAAGGGCCCCGGTGGTGGACGGCATCGTTCGAGACATCGTCGCTGAGCCGACCCCCAGCCGCCGATCACAGCCCGCGGCCGGCACCAAGCACATCTTCGTCACCGGCGGCGTGTCGAGCGCGCTCGGCAAGGGCATCACCGCAGCGTCGCTGGGCCGACTGTTGAAGGCGCGAGGTCTGAAGGTCACGCTTCAGAAGCTCGACCCCTACCTCAACGTCGACCCGGGCACGATGAACCCCTTCGAACACGGTGAGGTGTTCGTCACCGATGACGGGGGAGAGACCGACCTGGATCTCGGCCACTACGAGCGGTTCGTCGACG
Source organism: Actinomycetota bacterium (assembly GCA_019347675.1). Taxonomy (NCBI): domain Bacteria; kingdom Bacillati; phylum Actinomycetota; species Actinomycetota bacterium. The sequence continues at coordinate 24,117 of JAHWKW010000012.1, forward strand.
AGAACCTCTCCCGCGGATCGTCTGTGACGTCGGGGCAGGTCTGGCTGTCGGTGATCAGCAAGGAGCGACGCGGCGACTACCTCGGCAAGACGGTCCAGGTCATCCCCCACATCACCGACGAGATCAAGTCGAGGATCCTCGCGGTCGGTCAGGACGCCGACGTGGTGATCACGGAGGTCGGTGGCACGGTCGGTGACATCGAGGGCCTGCCGTACCTGGAGGCGATCCGCCAGATCCGCCACGACGTCGGCCGTGACAACGTCTGCTACCTCCACGTGGCACTGGTGCCGTACATCGCTGCGTCGGGGGAGCTGAAGACCAAGCCGACCCAGCACTCGGTCCGCGAGCTGCGTGCGGTCGGTATCCAGCCCGACGCGCTGGTGTGCCGCTCCGACCGGCCCCTGTCGCCCGACCTGAAGCGGAAGATCGCGCTTCTGAGTGACGTCGACATCGAGGCGGTGATCTCCGCTGAGGATGCCGAGTCCCTGTACGAGGTCCCGCTGATGTTGCACCAGGAGGGCCTGGACACGGTCGTGTGCCGCCGGTTCGGACTCGCTGAGGTCGAACCGGACCTGGGCGAGTGGGAGACGATGGTCGGCCGGGTCCGCGCCGCCCGCGAGACGGTCACGGTCGCGGTGGTCGGGAAGTACGTGGAACTACCCGACGCGTACCTGTCCGTCGCGGAGGCGCTCCGCCACGGGGGCCTGGCCTGCGGCGTGCAGGTCGCGATCCGCTGGGTGTCCTCCGACGACCTGCTCGACGACGGCGTGGACCGCCACCTGGCCGACTGCCACGCGATCCTGGTCCCCGGCGGGTTCGGCGTGCGCGGCATCGAGGGGAAGATCGCGGCAGTGCGCTACGCCCGCGTGCACGAGGTCCCCTTCCTGGGGGTGTGCCTGGGGCTGCAGGTCGCCGTGATCGAGTTCGCCCGTCACGTCGCTGGCCTGGAGTACGCCCACTCGTCGGAGTTCGAGCCCCACACCCCCGATGCGGTGATCGACCTCATGGTCGACCAGCGTGACGTCACCGAGCTCGGCGGGACGATGCGGCTCGGCTCCTACCCGGCGAAGCTGCTGGACGGGACCCGGGTGCGTGACCTGTACGGCGAACCGGTGGTGTACGAACGCCACCGCCACCGGTTCGAGGTGTCCAACCGGTACCGCGCGGGGCTCGAGGAGCGCGGGCTGGTGTTCTCGGGGGTCTCGCCTGACGGGCGCCTCGCCGAGTTCGCTGAGCTCCCCGATCACCCGTGGTTCGTGGCGACGCAGGCGCACCCGGAGTTCAAGTCGCGACCCAACCGCCCTCATCCACTGTTCGCCGGTCTGGTGGCCGCAGGGTTGCAGCGTCATCGGGAGACCCGCGGGCAGCTGCCGGTCGACCTCGACGAGGTCGGCCGCACCGACGTCCCCGGGCGCGCGGCCGCCGCCGAGCTGGCAGACGCCGGATGGGCGGTCTCCCATGGCAACCGCCCGGTCGAGGTCGAACGCTGAGCGAGCCGGCTGCGGGGTGGTTCGAGACCGTGGCGTCCGAGACCGTGCACGAGGGCGTCTTCGCCCGGGTGCGCGTCGACCGCGTGCGGATGCCCGACGGTGAGGTGCTCGACCGCGAGGTCGTCGAGCAGGCGGACGCCGCGGGGGTCGTCCCGATCTTCGGGGACGGCTCCGTCATGCTGCTGCGTCAGTACCGGCAGCCGTTCGCCACGTATCTGTTGGAGATCCCGGCGGGGAAGCTCGACCGGGAGGGCGAGGATCCCGCAGCGGCCGCAGCACGCGAGCTGATCGAGGAGACCGGGTACCGCGCCGAACGACTCGAGCACCTGGTCACCTTCCGTAACTCGGCCGGCTGGACCGACGAGTCCACGCACCTGTACGTCGCCACCGGCCTCACGGCGGAGGGCGTCCCCGACGACTTCCACGCCAGCGCCGAGGAGGCCGACATGGAGATCGTCCGCCTCCCGCTCGACGAGGCGGTCGCCGCCGTCCGTGACGGCACGATCACGGACGCCAAGACGGTGATCGGCTTGCTGCTCGTCGGGGGCCGGTTCTAGCTCTGTCGCCGTACGGGCATTCGCGCGTCCGTGCAATCGCGGACCGGCGAGTTCGTCTACCCGGTCGCCGCCGCATGCAGTGACCGGCGCGACGAAAGCGACAATCTGCACCCTCATGCTGCTCCTGGCGCTCCCGCTGATGGCGGCGATCGCGGTCATCGTCCGGCTGCACGACCGGGGTCCCGCCCTGTTCCGGCAGACGCGTGTCGGCATGGATGGCCGCCCGTTCACGCTGTTGAAGTTCCGGACCATGGTCGAGAACGACGACAGCGACACACAGTGGGCGGTCGACCACGACGACGCGAGGGTCACCTGGATCGGCCGGTTCCTGCGGCCGACCCACCTGGACCAGCTCCCGCAGCTGCTCAACGTGATCCGGGGCGACATGTCGCTGGTCGGGCCGCGGCCTGAACGCCCGCACTTCGTCGATCGCTTCTCGGACCAGATCCCGCGGTACGAAGCGAGACGTTGTGGGCTTCCAAGCGCAGCCGGTTGCCTTGGGCCGCGGGATCGGTGAGCAGGGCGCGTTCGTGGACCTCCGGGAAGGTGCCCCACCCGCTGCCGAGCCAACAGAAGGTCGGACACTGGCGGACGGCGACCTCCCAGATCGCGGTTCGGCCTGTCGATCCACGCCTCGTGAGCAGACGATCGACGGTCGTATCGGGCACGACCGCCGCGCCGACCACCACCACGACGACCGCGATGGCGGCCACCCGCAGACGCCCTCGGCGCCCCGGGAGGTTGAGCATCAGCACAGCAACGACGGTGAGGGCGCCGAGGGCCCCACCACGGGAGGCGGTGCTGAGCAGACCGACGACGATCAGGAGGCTCGCCGCGAACCACCACCAGCGCGACGACCGTCTCTCCTGCACCACTTCGCCGAGGGCGACGGCGAGCGGCAGGATCAACGCCGCAGCGGTGATGTTGGGATCCGCCTCCCCACCACCACCGCCTCCGGCGACTCCGAAGCGGCCGGCACGTCCGGCGGCGAAGGCGCCTGTGGCCATGTCGACGAATCCGAGCAGCCCCACCATGACCCCGCCGGCGACCAAACCCCGCTGCAGGGTCACCCGCTCGACCGACCCGGCCGGGGCCATCACCGCGACGGCGTACAACAGCACGAGCGCCGCGAGGACCATGACGTCGTGCAGCGTCTCCGCGGGCGCGACCGACCAGAGGTAGGTGAGCAGGGTGAGCGCGAGCAGCATCAGCCACACGGGGAGGGCCGGATCCAGGCGTGGGGAACGCCGCCATCCGCCGGCGAGTTGCAGCACGAGCGCAGCGGTGGCCACCATGCCGAGCCAGCTGGAGAGGGTTCCGAGCCCGCCCGCGAGCCCCGGCACGCGCACCGCCGACCCGAAGGGGACGCTGGCCGCGTACAGGGAGAGGGCGATCCACGGTGAACGCGACACGGTGAGCCCGAGCCACGCGACCAACGGGACCGCAAGCAGCCCCAGGCCCAGGGCGACGACGAGGGTCACCCGGGCAGGATACCCGGGCCCTCAGAGCTCATCGGGATGGATAGAAGCTCATCCAGGAGGCTTCACCACCTGGAAGGCGTCGATCGGGATGTCGCAGAGGTCGCGGACGCCCAGCTCCCAGGGTTCGTCGCGGCCCGGCGCGTCCTCGAGCTTCAGCGCGATCGGGCCGCCGGTGGAATCGCCGATCACCGCCCCGTAGTCCTGGAGCGCTCGGGCGATCACTCGAGCTTGCGGGGACAGGTCGAGCCGGTCGAGATCGATGTCCGGCGCGATCCGGATCCGGGTGCCCTGCGGCGGCGCGGCGGGATCGTCGGAGTCCCCGTCCGACCCCACCATCGGGAAGACGTGTCCGCTCCCCGACTCCCTCACCGCCACCTTCAAGACACGGTCGATGCTGCCCGACGCCACCTCTTGGTACCGCACCGCGACGATGGCCCCGTTCAGTCCCCGGTGCGAACCGGTGTTCCGCGGTACATCCGACGCGGGCAGGCGACCGTCGAGGCCGTTGGACGCCAGGTAGGCGATGCTCCCACCTCCCGCGGACCAGCGGTCGTTGTGGCGGTCGTAGCGGGCGTGCCAGAACCATGCGACGTATCCACGATCGCGATCGAACACCACCATCTCAGCGTCGGAGTTGGCGCTGGGCCGAGCTGCCTCGGGGATGCGCAGACGCGCGAACTCGGGGGGCAGCTCGTAGCGGGTGGGACGCACCTCGTGCTCGGGATCGGCGGGGCGTGCGTGGTAGACGGGCTCGCCCCACGGGTCCCCATCGACGCCGACGAGGTGGACGCAACCGTCATCGACGTTGGTCCGACGCAGGAAGTCGATCATGTCATCCGAGGCCGGATGGACCGGTGCGTCCGCCTCGAGCGGCGTGTTCCAGTACGAGTCCCTGGTGAAGATCGGTTCCGCCCGGTCAACCGAGAGCAGCACTCCCAGCACCGCCACACCGACGACGGCGATGCCGATCGCCCACCACGCGGGCACGCTCCAGGCGCAACGCGGCAACCTCATCTCCGTTCGGGGGTCGGGGGCTCAGGTGGTACCTGGTCGACCGCAGTCTGGACCTCTGCGCGCAGGAGTGAGCGCGACCCCGAGGGTAGTTGCGCTCAACCCATACACCGATTGATGCGGTCGTGCAGAATGTTGCTCAAAGAGTCTTGTGAGGCGTGAGTGGCGTGGCTCTTGCGGTGTCACGCCAGGCAGTCGTCCCGCTGATCGAATCAGGTCAAAACTCGGATCCAGGCCGCGAGGGCGAGACCGGGGCTGGCGGTGGGGCCAGGGTCGCCAGGGGGCTGGCGGGGGGTCGCGGCCAACGCCAGGGACCCGCCCATCAACCCGCAACCGACGATCCCGACTCGGCGGAACGGCGTGGTTCACGCACGTCACGGTCCTTCGCGGCGGCGTCGAAGGCACGTCGACTCTCGCGCTTCAACACCGGGGCGCCCGTGGGTCCGGCCCGGCCTACCCTGCTGTCAGTACCACGCCTGACCCCCTGAGCAGGAGCAGTCGTGAAGGTCGGAGTCCCCAGGGAGGTGAAGGACACCGAGTTCCGCGTCGCGATCACCCCTGCCGGCGTCCGGGAGCTGCTCTTGGCGGGTCACGATGTCCTGATCGAGCGGGGCGCCGGCGCCGGATCGTCGCTCAGCGACGCCGACTTCCGCCGGGGGGGTGCGACCATCCTGTCGGACCCCGACGAGGTCTGGGGACAGGCCGACCTGGTCCTCAAGGTGAAGGAGCCGGTCGAGGCCGAGTACGGCTACCTCCGCGACGACCTCACCCTGTTCACCTACCTGCACCTGGCGGCCGACCGCAAGCTCACCGAGGTGCTGATGGCCACGGGCACGACCGCGATCGCGTACGAGACGGTCGAGGACCGGGCCCGGGACCTGGTGCTCCTGGCCCCGATGTCGGAGGTGGCGGGCCGTATGGCGCCCCAAGTCGGGGCGGTGTGCCTGGAACGCGAACGCGGCGGGCGCGGGATCTTGCTCGGTGGGGTCTCGGGCGTGTCCCCGGCACACGTCGTCGTGATCGGGGCGGGGACAGCGGGACGGAACGCCGCGTGGCTGGCCTCGGGCATGGAGGCGCGCGTGACCGTCCTGGACCTGGACGTCGGGAAGCTGCGCTACATCGACTCGATCCACAAAGGGCGGATCATGACGTTGATGAGCAACCGGCTGACGATCGAGGACATCGTGCCGACCGTCGACCTGCTGGTCGGGGCGGTGCTTGTCCCCGGCGCCAGGGCGCCGACCGTCGTCACCCGCGACATGGTGGCGGCGATGAAGCCCGGCGCCGTCATCGTCGACATCTCGATCGATCAGGGCGGCTGCGTGGAGACCAGCCGTGTGACCACCCACAGCGACCCGACCTACATCGAGCACGGGGTCGTCCACTACTGTGTGGGCAACATGCCGGGGGCCGTCCCCCATACGTCGACGTACGCGTTGACGAACGTGACGGTCCCTTACGCGGTCAGGCTCGCCGAAGGCGTCCGTGAGGCGCTGGCGGACGATCCCGGCCTGCTCAACGGCGTGAACGTCGCTGCGGGTGAGGTCACCAACGTCGGCGTCGCTGAGGCCCACGGGCTCCACGCGCGCCCTGCGGCGGTTGTGCTGGGCTTGAGCCCGCGGTCGTGACCGACGAGACGGGGGTCACCGTGGCAGAGCGCGAGGTTCGTCGCTCGCACGAGATGCCGTTGTCGTCGGCCGCTCTGGGCTACCTCGACCACCTGCGTGTCGAGCGTGGCCTGGCAACCAACACGCTGGCGGCCTACCGCCGTGATCTGCGCCTGTACGCCCGGTACCTGACCGACCGCGGGATCGCCGGGCCCCTCGCGGTCGCCGCCGACGACGTCGAGGGCTTTGTTGCGTGGCTACGCGAGCAGACGACCAGCAACGGCCGCCCGTACGCGTCGTCATCGGTGGCCCGAGCGGTGGTCGCGGTCCGGGGGCTCTACCGCTTCCTGGCACGTGAAGGGCTGGCTGACGACGACGTCGCCGCCGCTGCGCTCGACGTGCCGTCGCCTCCCCGGCCGCTCCCCAAGGCGCTGAGCGTCGAGCACGTCGAGCGCCTGATCGGGGCGGTGTCGGGTGCCGATCCTCGAGCGCTGCGCGACCGGGCCATGCTCGAGCTGCTGTACTCGTGTGGGCTGCGCATCGGGGAGCTCGTCGGGGCCGACGTCGACGACGTCGACCCGGTTGAACGTTCGGTCATCGTGACCGGGAAGGGGGCCAAGACCCGGGTCGTACCCTTCGGGACAGCGGCCGCAGCTGCGTTGGACGCCTGGCTCGTCCGCGGCCGAACAGCGATCACGCCACAGACGCCAGCCCTCCTCGTGAACCTCCGGGGTGGCCGTCTGACGCGCCAGGGGGCGTGGAAGATCGTCAAGCGCCACGCCGACGTGGCCGGGGTCGCCGGTACGGTGTCACCACACACCCTTCGCCACTCGTTCGCGACGCACCTGCTCGACGGCGGCGCTGACGTCCGGGTGGTGCAGGAGCTACTCGGCCACGCGCACGTCACGACGACCCAGATCTACACGCTCGTGAGCCGCGAGCGACTGCGGCAGGTCTACGACCAGGCACATCCCCGTGCCAGGCGGACCGGCTGACCGCACGACGACGGAAGGTCGACCGATGGACCAGGAGATGCTCGACCGGCTCCGCAAGCAGCTGGACGAGGAGCGCGAGCAGCAACTGTCCCAGCTGGAGACGTACGGCGCCGACCCCTACGGGGAGGCGGTCCGTGACCTCGGCGGGGCGGAGGAGGGGTTCGCTGACTCTGCGCAGGTCACCGAGCAGCGAAGCGAAGCCCTGGCCCACATCGACAACGCTCGCAACCGCCTCCAGCAGGTCGATGAAGCACTCGCTCGCATGGACGCGGGCACGTACGGGATCTGCGTCGAGTGTGGTGAGGAGATCGCGCCGGCGCGGCTCGAGGCTCGTCCGCTGTCGATCCGGTGCGTCGAGTGCGCCGCGCGTTCGGAGTGACCCGCCGGCGGGCGGCCCGCCTCGGTCGACGCGAGTGGCATCGGCTGCCGACGTGTCGCGTGGTGTGCGGTCAACGGACGCCGGTGCGCGGGACATCGCGGCGGGCTAGCGGAGCAGCGACCCGCCGAGTTACGGTCGCCCGCCTGTCGACGAGCCGCTGTAGCGAGATGTCGACACGTGGATGCGTCGACGGATCGATCGGGCGGCGTGCGAGGAGCGCACAGCGTGGATGAACACCCGCGTGCCGACAACCGGCGGCCCGAGGAGCCAGCATGGCCAGCGACAAGGCAGCCACAGGCGTCCGACCCCGATGCGTCGACGCCGCAGGGTCGGCCAGTGGTTGCTCCCGGTGGAGGCTCTTCGGTGCGTCGCCCAGCCCGGGTGATCGCCTTCGCCAACCAGAAGGGCGGGGTGGGGAAGACCACGACCGTGATCAACCTCGGTGCCGCGCTGGCAGAGTTGGGCAACCGAGTCCTCCTGGTTGACATGGACCCGCAGGGGTCGTTGGGCGTCGGGCTTGGCGCGGAGCCGCACGCGCTCGACGCCACGGTGTACAACCTCCTCCTGTCGGACGGCACCACCCCCGACGAGGTGGTGTGTGCCACCGCGATCGACCGGTTGCATCTCCTGCCGGCGAACATCGACCTCGCCGCCGCGGACATGCAACTGGTGCAGGAGGTGGCACGGGAACAGAGCCTGCGGCGCGTGACCGATCGGCTGCGCTACCGCTACGACTTCATCCTGATCGACTGCCCACCCAGCCTCGGACTGCTGACCATCAACGCGCTCACCGCGGCCGACGGCGTGATGATCCCACTGGAGTGCGAATACTTCGCGCTGCGCGGCATGACCTTGCTGATGAACACGATCACGAAGGTCAAGGAACGCCTTAACCCTGAACTAGAGATTCAGGGTATCCTGCCGACGTTGCTGGACGCCCGGACGCTCCATGCCAGGGAAGTCCTGGAAAGAGTGCATCAAGCGTTCGGGGACCTGGTGTTCAAGAGCACCGTCCCGAAGACGATCCGGTTCGCTGAGGCGCCGGTCGCCGGTGAATCCATCCTGACGTACGCGCCCAGCACCAAGGGCGCTGACGCGTACCGTGACCTGGCCCGGGAGATCCTGTCGCGTGAACCGGCGAGCTAGCCCGACGTCGCCGTCGATCGGGACGGCCAACGGGCGGACGAGCCACGATGCCAAGATCACGGTCTACCTCACCCAGCAGGAGCTACTGGACCTCGAGCAGGCCCGGCTCCGGCTGCGCGGCGAGTTCGGGATCTCGGTCGACCGCGGCCGCATCGTCCGCGAGGCGATCGCTGCTCTCCTCGCCGATCTGCACGCGACTGGTCCGGACTCCGCGATCGTCCGGGAGCTGACCTGATCGTCGACACGGGCCCGGCGGGTACTCGACCGCCGGGAGCCACCTGACTACCCTCCGGCCGACTTCGTCGCGCCGGGAGGTCCTCCTGCGACGCCGCCCCGACCTGCCCGCGCCATCCGCCTGTGTGGCGGTGGACGGTGGCGTGGCCGCGCCGCAGGGATCGGCGGGGGACGGCTACCACGTTCGACTCGAGGTGTTCGAGGGGCCCTTCGACCTGCTGCTGCAGTTGATCGCCCGCCGGAAGCTGGACGTCTCCGAGGTCGACCTCGCCGACATCACCACGGACTTCCTGGCCCACCTGCGGCTGGACAGCGACGATCCCGCGCTGGACCTCGACGGCGCCACGCGGTTCCTGGTCGTGGCCGCAACCCTGATCGAGCTGAAGGCCGCGCGGCTGCTCCCCGCCGAGGAGCGAGCCGAACTCGACGATCTCCTCGCTGACGCACGTGACGTCCTGTACGCGCGGCTGCTGGAGTACCGGGCCTTCCGCGAAGCCGGCCGGCAGCTGGTGGATCGGCTCGACGCCAACCGTGGCTTCGCCGGTCGCCACGTCCGGCTCGAACCTCGCTTCGCCGGGTTGGTCCCGGAGGTGGAGCTGGCCGTCGATCCGTCCGCGCTGGCTGCGATCGCGGCGGCCGCGCTGGGGTCCCGGGGTGAGGACCGCGTCAACGTCAGCCACCTGCGGGTGGCGGTCGTGACCCTGGAAGAAGCCGCCGGCCGGCTCCTGGACCGCCTGACGGCGCCGGGCGAACGGACGTCGTTCCGTACGGTCGTGGCCGGTCTGTCGCGGACGGAGCGGGTCGTGCACTTCCTTGCGGTCCTCGAGCTGTTCAAGCTCGGCCACCTACAGCTGCACCAGCCGGCGGCTTCGGGAGCGCTCACGTTGGAGCGACGTGCCGGTGGCGGCGATCTCTCGGCCGTGTCCGCCGCCGCGCCCCAGGCCACCGACCAGCCTGCGACCGAGGCCCGGAGCACGTGACGCACGAGGACGCCATGGAACACGTCAGCCGCCAGGCGCTCGAGGCGATCCTGTTCGTCGTCGACGAGCCGGTCGACGTCTCGACCCTCAGCCAGGTGTTGGAGGTGGGCCGGGCGGAGGTCGAGGCAGCGTTGCGCGCCCTCGCGGAGCGGCTACGCGACGAGCGGCGCGGCTTCGTCCTGCGGGAGGTCGGCGGCGGCTGGCGGCTGTACACCGCGCCCGCGGCTGCGCCGTACGTCGAGCGGTGGGTGCTGGCCGGCCGGAGCGGACGTCTCACGCAGGCGGCGCTCGAGACGCTCGCGGTGATCGCGTACAAGCAGCCCATCTCGCGGCAGGAGATCGGCGAGATCCGCGGCGTCAACCCCGACGGGGCCGTCCGCACGTTGCTGGGACGGGGCCTGGTCGAGGAGGTCGGTCGCGACCCCGGTCCCGGGCGCGCGGTCCTCTACGGCACCACCACGGCGTTCCTGGAGAAGGTCGGTCTCAGCGGCCTCGACGCATTGCCCCCTCTGACGGACTTCCTCCCCGAGGGTCCCGCTCCCGACGAGCCTTCCGACCCGGTCGACCTGCGGGCAGCGCGGCAGCGGCTGCAGGCGGGGCGCGACCTGGTCACGGCAGGGCGGCCGCGGTGGGAACCGGGCGCCGGAGGCGAGCAGGGCGCGGACGCCGAGGATGCTCCCGCACGCTCGGAGCCGGACGCGGCCGGCGGCAGGCGCGATCCAGCCCAGGACATGGACGCCCAGGACATGGACGCCCAGGACATGGACGCCCAGGACATGGACGCCCGGGAGATGGATGACCTGACAGCCGCGCTCGATCGCGCGACCCGCAACGCCGTGGCGGCGCTCGAGCATGCCGTGAGCTCCGCCCAGGAGCACGGGGAGGGCGCCCGTGGCGACGAGGACCTGATCCCGTGAGCGAGCAGCGGCTGCAGAAGGTGCTGGCCGCTGCCGGAATCGGGTCGCGGCGCGCCTGCGAGGACCTGATCGCTCAGGGGAGGGTCACGGTCGACGGGGACGTCGCCGAGCTCGGGCGGAAAGTCGACCCAGCGACCGCCGACGTCCGCGTCGACGCCGAGCGGGTCAACGTCAACCCGGAGCGGGTGTACGTGATGCTGAACAAGCCGCGTGGGGTCGTGACGACCGCCGACGATCCGCAGGGACGGCCGACGGTGTTCGATCTGGTCGACCTTCCCCAGCGCCTGTTCAGCGTTGGTCGTCTGGACATGGACAGCGAGGGGTTGCTGCTGCTGACCAACCATGGCGACCTCGCGCACGCTCTCACCCACCCCTCGTACGAGGTGCCGCGGGTCTACGTCGCCCAGGTCCAGGGAACGCCGGGGAGCAGTCACCTCTCGGATCTCCAGCGGGGGGTGCAGCTGGAAGATGGGTTCGCGTCGGCGCGGTCGGCACGCATCCTGGGCGAGGCTCGGGGGAAGGCGCTGGTCGAGGTCACCCTCACCGAGGGCCGCAAACGCGAGGTGCGCCGGATGCTCGACGCGGTGGGCTTCCCCGTCGAGCGGTTGGCGCGGATCGCGTACGGTGGCGTCGAGCTGGGGGACCTACGGCAAGGTCGCTGGCGGCCGTTGACCCAGGCGGAGATCGGCCGTCTCTTCGCCGCCGTGGAAGCTGGCCCGCAACCACCTCCCGGGAGTCGACTCTTCTCACGATGAGCCGACGACGAGACGATGGGACAGATCGACGAGGCGACGATGACTCTCTGGCAGAGCAGGCGTTGAGCACCTCGGCGGACGATGACCGCCGGGTGCGAGCCATCCGAGGGGCCACCACACTGGATGCCGACACCCGGGAGCAGGTGATCGCCCGGACCCAGGAGCTGCTGGGCGCCGTGTACGCACGCAACGAACTCCACGAGGAGGACGTGGTCAGCATCGTGTTCACCGCGACCGAGGACATCTCCAGCGCCTTCCCCGCGGAGGCCGCAAGGGAAGCGGGGATCAGTCACGTGCCCCTGCTGTGCGCTCGAGAGCTCGAGATCGACGGCGGCATCGAGCGGTGCATCCGGGTCCTGGTCCACGCATACACCACCAGGCACCGTCGGGAGCTGCGCCACCCCTACCTCCACGGGGCACGCCAGCTGCGTACGGACCTGCCCGAGTGACGCCGAGCGTGGCGCGGCACGGACCAGGCGGTGACGGCGGCGGCCACACGCCGTTCCGCCGAGTCGGGATCGTCGGTTGCGGGTTGATGGGCGGGTCCCTGGCGTTGGCCGCCAGGAGCGTTGCCGACGTGGAGCGGATCGTCGTGACGGACCGCGATCGCGAGGTCCGGCGGGCGGCGGCCCGACGGGGGCTCGGAGAGGTGGTCACCGAGCCCCAAGCGGTCGCTGCTGGGGCGGACGTCGTGTTCATCGCCGTTCCACTGGAAGAGATTCCCAAGGTCGCGGCCTCCGTCTGGCCGGTGATGCAGCCGAGCGCCGTTCTGACAGACATTGGGAGCGTCAAGTCTAAAGTTATGGCTGAGGTCGAGGTGTTGGCCGGCCGCTCCCCCGAGACCGGCCCGGTGTTCATCGGCGGCCACCCGATGGCGGGGAGCGAAAGGGAGGGTCTGGACGGCGCAGATGGAACGGTCTTCCAGGGGTCCGCATACGTCCTGACTCCGCCGGCGTCCGCGCCGACGGAGGCCTTCAACCGACTGGCGTCGTTCGTGCGGCTCCTGGGCGCGCGCGTCATCGCGGTGGACGCCGCGACGCATGACCGACTGGTGGGGATCGTCAGTCACCTGCCCCAGGTGGTGGCGTCCGCGTTGATGACGTTCGCTGCCGACACCGCCCGGGCCGACCCCGGACTCCTGGCGATGGCGGGCGGAGGGTTCCGGGACGTGACACGGGTGGCCGCCAGCAGCCCAGAGCTGTGGACCGGGATCCTGCGGGAGAACCGCGAGGCCGTGCTGGACGCGGTGGAGGGGTTCGCGGGGGTGCTGGGCGCGCTGCGCACTGCGCTCGGCGCCGGGGACTGGGCCGCGGTGAGGCAGGCACTGGGGGCCGGCCGCGACGCCCGCGCCCTGCTGCCAGGGAAGGCTGTCGACGCGCCGCTGATCGATCTGGTCATCCCGGTCCACGACCGACCCGGGAGCCTGGCAGCGGTCACGACGGCCCTCGGCGCTGTCGGGATCAACATCGAGGACGTGTCGATGCGCCACGCTGAGGACAGCCCCCGCGGCGCGCTGGTCGTTGCTGTCGCCGGCGATGACACCGCCGAGCGTGCCAGGCTGGCGCTGGCTGCCCGCGGCTTCGCGAGCCACCTCGAGACACGGTAAGCGCCGCACGGTCGCAGGCTGGTTGGCGCAGATGCAGCTGGTGTTCTCGGGGGTGGATAGCGGTAGTGACTTCAGCGCCGGCGTGGCACCCTCGACGGGTGCGCACTGAGAGCCCACACGGGCCGGCCAACGCAGCCATGACGGTCGCCGACCGTGTTCGCGTGCACCCCGGTCCGCTGACAGGTTCGGTGGTGGTCCCCGGCGACAAGTCGATCAGTCACCGTGCACTGTTGATCGGGGCGCTGGCGGACGGTGCGGTCAGCGTCAACGGTCTGGCTCCCAGCGGGGATGTCGCGGCCACGGCCGCAGCGCTGCGCCTGCTGGGAGCAGTGGTCGACGTGAGCGGAAACGACGGCGGCCTGGCTGGCACCGTCACCGGCCCGCTGGTCGAGGCCAGTGACGTCGTCGACTGCGGCAACTCCGGGACGGCGATGCGACTGCTCGCCGGGGTCACGGCGGGGATCGAAGGCCTGGCCGTGCTCACCGGGGACGCGTCTCTGCGGCGCCGCCCGATGGACCGCGTCGTCGCGCCGCTGCGCGCGATGGGGGCCCGGGTCGACGGCAGGGCCGGCGGGCAGCTCCCACCTGTGGTGGTCCGCGGCGGAGGCCTCCGTGGCGTTCGCCACGTCAGCCCGGTGGCCAGCGCCCAGGTCAAGTCGGCCGTGCTGCTGGCGGGGCTGCGCGCGGAGGGACCGACCGAGGTCACCAGCCCGGCCCGCAGCCGGGACCACACGGAGCGGCTGATGACCTATCTGGGTGGCGACGTGACCGTCCGCCATCTGGGTGACGGCCGCGAGGTCGTGGCGCTCCGACCGGGAGCGTTGCAGCCCCGACCGGTCGGGGTCCCCGGGGATCCGTCGAGCGCTGCGTTCTGGATGGTGGCCGCAGCCGCGGCGATCAACGGCCGTCTCGACGGCGTTGAGCTTCCTGACCTGTGCGCGAACCCGACGCGCTTGGGGGTCGTCAACGTGCTGCGGGCGATGGGCGCCAGGTTGGAGGTCGATCCGACCGGCGAGGTCTCGGGCGAACCGCGGGCCGCCGTGCGGGTGTGGCCTTCCGATCTCACCGGCGCCACCGTGGCCGGTTCCGCGGTCGTCGATGCCCTCGACGAGCTCCCGGTGCTGGCGGTCGCCGGCGCGCTGAGCCGAGACGGTTTCGTCGTCCGCGACGCTGCTGAGCTCCGCGTCAAGGAGAGCGACCGCATCGCAGCGCTCGCAGCCACGTTCCAGGCCCTCGGCGTCACGATCCACGAGCGCCCCGACGGTTTCGCGGTGCCAGGAGGTCAGCGTCCCGCCGCAGGCACGGTCGATGCCCGGGGGGATCACCGCATCGCCATGACCGCCTGCGTCGCGGCGACCTACGCCACCGGCCCGGTCGAGGTCCGCGGCTTCGGGTGCGTCGCGACCTCGTACCCCTCGTTCCTCGAGCACCTGCGCGCACTCGGCGGCACGGTGGAGGTCCTCGACCGGTCGGGTGCCCCGTGAACCGGGTGGAGGGCCGCATCGTGGCGATCGATGGTCCGTCGGGCGTCGGGAAGTCCACCGTCGCTCGAGGTGTGGCCGACGCGCTCGACGTGCCGCACATCGACACCGGGGCGCTGTACCGGGCGGTCACCTTGGCGGTGCTTCGTGCCGGCGTGGACCCCCACGACGAGGACGCCACAGCCCGTGTCGCCGAGCAGCGCCAGATCGAGCGTCGCGACGGCCGGACCTACCTCGACGGCGATGACGTGGACGACCAGCTCCGTGGAGATGGGGTCACGGCCGCCGTCTCGGCGGTGTCCGCCCACCCCGGTGTGCGCGCGGCGCTGATCGACGTGCAACGCGACGCCGTGCTTCCCGGCGGAGGTGTCGTGGAGGGCCGAGACATCGGGACCGTTGTGTTCCCCGATGCCGACCTCAAGGTCTGGCTGACGGCCGACGCCGACGAGCGCGCTCGTCGCCGCGCGGCGCAGCAGGACATCGCCGACCAGTCGAGCGTGGCCGCGGAGCTGGCCCGGCGTGATGCGACCGACGCCGGCCGCTCGCTGGCGCCACTGGCCAAGGCCGAGGACGCCTGGGAGATCGACACCACCGACATGTCACCCGGGGAGACGATCCAGGCGGTGGTCGCCCTGGCCCGGGCCGTCTGGGGACAGGAACCCCACGAAGAGCCGGAGGCACCCCCCCAGACGGAACAGCTCGACCAGGCGGCCCTCGACGCGGCGGCGCTGCGTGCGATCGCCCCGACGCGGCGCGCCCTGCCACGGGTCGCGGTGATCGGCCGGCCGAACGTGGGCAAGTCCACCTTCGTGAACCGGGTGATCGGCCACCGCGCTGCGATCGTGGAGCAGAAACCGGGAGTGACGCGCGACCGGACCGAGCACGTGGCGACCTGGCGCGGCAGGGCGTTCACGATCGTGGACACCGGCGGTTGGGAGCACGGAGCCGACGGCATGGCCGGCCGGGTGGTCGAGCAAGCCGAGAAGGCCGTGGCCGAGGCTGACCTCGCGATCTTCCTCGTCGATGCGACGGTCGGGGCGCTGGCGGACGACGAGCGTTACGCCAAGCTGCTTCGCCGAGCCGGCACCCCGGTCCTGCTGGTGGCCAACAAGGTCGATTCGCCGAAGCAGGAGCCGCTGATCCACGAGCTGTACGGGCTCGGCCTCGGAGATCCCCTGCCGGTCTCGGCCGCGCACGGGCGTGCCATGGGTGACGTCCTCGACGCGATCGTCGACGTTCTGCCCGAGGACACGCCCGAGTCGCCACCCGACGAGTCCGGGATCCCGCGGGTCGCGGTCGTCGGTCGGCCCAACGTCG
The DNA here is from genome assembly GCA_019347675.1 of Actinomycetota bacterium. NCBI lineage: Bacteria > Bacillati > Actinomycetota > Actinomycetota bacterium. Next base: position 40,073 of record JAHWKW010000012.1, read on the forward strand.
GCAAGTCCTCGCTGTTCAACCAGCTCCTGGGTGAGGAACGTTCGATCGTCGATCCCGTCCCGCACACCACCCGGGACGCTGTTGACACGCTGGTCACGATCGATGGCGAGCCTTGGGTGTTCGTGGACACCGCAGGACTGCGGCGGCGCTACCGCCACGGCGAGGACACCGAGCTGTACAGCGCGGATCGGACCCGCCGGGCGGTCGAGACGGCCGACCTCGCACTGTTCGTCGTCGACGGTTCTGAACCGATCGGCGAGCAGGACCAGCGATTGGCGGCCATGGTCCGCGACGCCGGGTGCGGCATCGTGCTCGCCGTCAACAAGTGGGACCTGGTCGACGACGAGCGTCGTTCCGACCTGGAGCGCGAGCTCGAACGGCTGCTGGGTTTCGCCGGCTGGGCACCCCGGGTCAACGTCTCGGCGCTGACCGGTCGGGGAGTCGGGCGGATCGTTCCGTGGCTACGGAAGGTCTACGACGCCTACCGCACGCGGATCCCGACCGGAGAGCTGAACACGTGGCTGGGGGAGGTCACCGAGCGTGTCCCGCCGCCACCCGGTCCGGGGGGGAGATCCGCTCGGCTGAAGTACGTCACGCAGCCGGCCACCGGTCCGCCGACGCTCGTCCTGTTCGGTAGCGGCCAACTGACTCCCGCATACCAGCGCTACCTCGAACGCACGCTGAGGGAGCGTTACGGGCTGGTGGGCACCCCCGTGCGGCTGCGGCTGCGTGGCGGCCGCCGCGCTGAACGCAGCCGGTGACCGACGGCGGGGAACCACGCTCCGTGCTCGAACGTCCCACGGGACGCCACCGGGACCGGAGGGACCATGCGGCGGGTGCTCACCGCCATCACCCTGGTCGTCCTACTGGCGCTGGCCACCACCGCCCGATGGCCTGTGCGGCCCTGATCGGACCCAACGGATCGGTGAGTGTCGAGCGCACGACCACGCTCGCCGCCTACCAGGACGGCGTGGAGCGCTACGTGACCAGTTTCGCGTTCGCTGGCGGTGGCGCTGAGTTTGGAGCCATCGTCCCGTTGCCGGGTGTCCCCACGAGCGTGGTCCGGGGCGGAGACTGGACCCTCCAGCGCCTCGTCCAGGAGGTGACCCCAGCCGAGACGGTCGCCTTGGCGCAGGCCGCCCCCGACCGCGCGGGGGCACGGGTTTTGCGGGAGGTCCAGATCGATGCCCTGGACATCACCATCGTCGAGGGAGGCGGGGACGCGGTCGGGCGCTGGGCGAAGGACAACGGCTTCCGGCTCACACCCGGCTTTCCCGAGATCCTCGACTTCTACGCCTCCCGTAGCCCCATCTTCATGGCGGCTCGGTACGACCTGGCCCGCGCCGGCCCGGAGGGCCTCGCTGTCGGCGGCGGCACACCCGTGCACCTCACCATCCCGACGCCTACCCCTGGGTTCCGCTGCGCATCCTGGGGGCCGGCGCTGCGCCCGGTGACCGGGTCGAAGCCGACATCTTCCTACTGACCGGGGACGAACCTGCGCTCCTGCCGGCGCCGCGCCGCGGCGTGCAACGCACCACGTCGCGGCCCGCCTCAGCGGAGCTCCTGGCCGACCTCCGTTCCGACGACGGCATGGGTTGGGTTCCGGCCTCGATGTGGTTGACGCACTTCCGACTCGACATCCCGGCCGGCGACCTGACGTTCGACCTCGCCGTCGATGCGTCGAGCGCCGGTCAGCCGTCCGTGGTCGCCGCCGGACTGGCTGGGGTGGTCGGTGACGGCGGCGAGCGGGCCAACAGCTGGATGCGGTCGGTACTCCCGGCGGTGATCGTCGCGCTGAGCGGCCTGGTGCTGACCGCCGGGACGTGGTGGGTTTCGCGTGCGGCCGACGATGTGGCGTGACGATCATCACCCACCCGCGGGTCCTGGCGATCGCCAGCATCGCCGTCGCGGGACTGGTCGGGCTGATCGCCGGAGCCATCACTGCCGGGCCGCGGACCCGTCCACGTCCTGATCGAACACAGCAACTTCGTCGTCGAGGACGGCGCCCTGGTGGTGCGGGAGACACCCTGCGGCTGGTCGTGCACAACCGCGACCCGATCGATCATGAGCTGGTCGCCGGAGATCTCGATACGCAACTCCGGCACGAGCGCGGGACCGACCGCCACCACGACGGAGCGCACGGTGCGGTGTCTGTGGCGGCAGGGGACACGGGCGAGACCATCCACGTTCTCAGCGGCGAGCTCGTGGCTGGGCTGTCATCTGCCCGGCCACTGGGATTACGGGATGAAGCTCCCGGTCCGCGTGGTCGGTCGGTGAAGCGTCGCGCCGTCGCCCGCTTCGGGTCCGGCCGATCGGCTCGTCTGGGCGGGGTGGCTCTGGTAGCGTCGCGTCGCGGCCGGGATCCCGGCCGCGAACGGGCTGTGGCGCAGTCAGGTAGCGCACTCGTCTGGGGGGCGAGGGGTCGCCGGTTCAAGTCCGGCCAGCCCGACCGGCGCGTGAGGTCGCTTCCAGCCCGACCGGCGCGTGAGGTCGCTTCCAGCCCGACCGGCGCGTGAGGTCGCTTCCAGCCCGACCGGCGCGTGAGGTCGCTTCCAGCCCGACCGGCGCTCGACGGTCGTCGTCCGGGAACCTCCGGAAGGTGGCGAGTAGGCTGCCGCACGGCGACCACAGGACCGCGATGTCGGTGTTCCGGAGTGGCTCCCGCAACGACGGGTCGGAGGTCGTCACCGACCGCCTCTTGACCCTCCCGAACGTTCTCTCGGTCATCCGGCTCGCGGCGCTGCCGCTGGTGTACGCGGACATCGCCGGCGGGCGTGAAGCCCGTGGGCTGATCGTGCTGATCGTGGTGGCATCGAGCGACTTCGTCGACGGGTACCTCGCACGCCGTCTGGGTCAGGTATCCCGGTTGGGGCAGATCGCCGATCCCGTCAGCGATCGTCTCCTGGTGGTCGTGGTGGGGATCGCACTGATCGTTGGGGGGATCGTGCCGCTGTGGGCTATGGCGGTGATCTTCGCCCGCGATGCCTTCATGCTGGTCGGTGGCTCGTACCTGCTGTGGCGAGGTGTTGACCCGCCGCCAGTGACCGACCTCGGGAAGGCTGCGACGTTCGGGCTGATGGGTGCGCTGACGCTGTTCCTGGTGGCGCGCGTGTTCGACTCGACCCAGTTACGAGGTTCCGCGTGGGTCATGCTCGGCGGGAGCAGCGTCCTGTACTACCTCGCTGCCGGGCAGTACGTCCGCGCGGGTCATGCCACCATCCGCGCCCGCCGGGTGTCGCGTCGTCGTGAGAGCGAGCCGGTCCCCGCCGGCGATGAGCGGTGATCGGCGTGTCCGACGAGTGGGAACCGAGCAAAACCGTAGACCGGATACCGGTGCAAGCAGTACGGTCAGCACCGCAGTCGTCGTTCTCAGTGGCGCGGACGTCGACGCGGAGGTGACGATAGTGGCCGAGGTCACGCTGGACACGGTGGACAAGATCTACCCCGACGGGACGCACGCGGTGAAGGAGATGTCCCTCGACATCGGGGACGGCGAGTTCATCGTCCTGGTCGGGCCGTCGGGCTGCGGGAAGACGACCGCGTTGCGGATGGTGGCCGGTCTGGAGGAGATCAGCGACGGGCAGGTCCGCATCGGCGGGCGGGTGGTGAACCGGATGCCACCCAAGGATCGTGACATCGCCATGGTTTTCCAGAACTATGCGCTGTATCCGCACCTGACCGTTGCGGACAACATCGGTTTCGGGTTGAAGCTCCGCAAGATGCCCAAGGACGAGATCCGCGACCGTGTCGGCGACGCCGCGAAGATCCTCGGCATCGAGGACCTACTGGATCGCAAGCCCAAGGCACTGTCCGGCGGCCAACGTCAGCGCGTTGCCATGGGACGCGCGATCGTCCGCGAACCACAGGCTTTCCTGATGGATGAGCCTCTGTCCAACCTCGACGCGAAGCTGCGCGTCCAGATGCGTGCGGAGGTCCTGCGCATCCAGAAGGGCCTAGGCACCACCACCATCTACGTCACCCACGACCAGACCGAGGCCATGACGATGGGCGATCGTGTGGCGGTGATGCGCAAAGGGTTCCTGCAGCAGGTCGCTCCGCCCCAGGAGCTATACGACCGTCCCGTCAACCTGTTCGTGGCCGGGTTCATCGGTTCGCCCGCCATGAACATGACCATGGCGAAGGTCACGTTCGATGCCGATCGGGCGTTCGTCGAGTTCGGGAGCAACCGGCTGCGCATCGACGATCAGGTCCTCCAGCAGCGCCCCGCCCTGCGCGACCTCGACGGCCGTGACGTGGTGCTGGGGATCCGCCCGGAGGACATGGAGGACGCCGCGATCGATCCCGACACTGCCGAGGACCGCCGCATGCGCGCGGAGGTAGAGCTCACCGAGTCGATGGGCTCCGAGGTGTACGTGCACTTCACCCTCGATTCGCCGCGGGTCCTGACCGAGGACACCAGGGAGCTCGCCGAGGACGTCGGAGCGGGCGACCTCGAGGACCTCGGGCCCGGCGAAAAGGGAGAGACCGACTTCGTCGCCCGCTTCCACCCCACGACCGGGGCCAAGATCGGTGAGGTGGCCGACATCGCCGTCGACACCAGACGGCTGCACTTCTTCGACCTCGACAGCGGTCGGTCGATCTTCGACTAGGCGCCACCGCCCGGAGCGTGAGGGAGGGGAGCATGGCAGCTGGCGCTGAGGCGACCGCCCCGGGGGCTGGGACCGGCGCGCTGGCGGGATGGTTCCGCCACCACGCGTTCGAGATCGCGCTGGTCGCGCCGCTGGTCCTCTACGTGCTGGTCTTCACGGTCGCGCCCATCTTCGACACCTTCCGGATCTCTTTCACGGCGAGGTTCGCCGAGACCTTCCCGTCCGCCGCGAACTACCGGGCCCTCCTGGACGACCCCGTCTTCCGCGACGCGGTGATCAACACCGTGATTGTGGCGTTGCTGTCGATCGCCCTGGAGCTCGCGGTCGGCATGGCCACGGCGCTGGCCCTCCACAAGCGGTTCTTCGGGCGGGGTTTCGCCCGGACGGTCCTGCTGATCCCTCTCGGCGTGCCCACCATCGTCTCCGGTGCGGTGATGCTGCTGATCTTCAGCCGCTCGGGGTACCTCAACGCCGTCATGTTCCACGTGGCCGACCTCGTCAGCGTGATTCCCGGCCTCGAGTGGAGCTACCAGCCGATCAACCTCACGGTCGCCGGCGGATGGCGAACGCTGTTCACGGTCGCCGTCGCCGACATGTGGAAGGTCCTGCCGATCGTGACATTGATCTTCCTCGCGGGCTTGCAGTCCATCCCCGAGGAGGTCTACGAGGCCGCGGACATCGACGGCGCCACGGTCTGGCAGAAGTTCACACGGGTCACCCTGCCGCTGCTGGTGCCCTACATCACCATGGCCCTGATCCTGCGGGCGATCGACGCGTTCCGGATCTTCGAGCTAGCGCTCGTCCTGGCGGGACGGGTCGAGTCGATCCTGCACGTCTACATCTGGAACCGGTACGCCCCGCCGACCAACGATCCGTTCACCGCGGCCGCCGGCGCAGCCGTGCTGTTCGCGATCATCATGGTGTTCATCGTGCTGTACCTGAAGCTGGTCGGGACCCGGGCGGCGCAACGATGACCGCGGACGCCAGCAGCATCGGTCGAGGACGGGTCGCGGCCGGCGACCGGCGCGACCGCCTACAGCCGATCCTGAAGCTGGCTTTCCCCGTCTGGGTCGTCGTGTCTCTCCTGATCGTGCTGTTTCCGATCTACCTCGTGTTCATGGTGTCGGTCGCGCCCGGCGATGCGCTGTTCGGGGTCAGGCCGTCGCTGTTCGTGACCGAGCCGACGCTGCGGTTCTGGCGGGGCGTGATCGGCGGAGGATCGATGGTCCCCCCGCTGGTCAAGAGCCTCGTCGTGGCCACCGCCACGACGATCCTCGCGATCGTGATCGCCGCGCCCGCCGCGTACGTGATCTCTCGCCTGCCGGTCAGTTACCGCTACACGATCGTCCTCGGCCTGCTCGTGACCCGGATGTTCCCGGAGTTCTCGATCGGCATCTCTGTGGCGACGCGGTTCGCGGGGTTCGGCCTGATCGACACGTACCTGGGACTGGTCCTGGCCCACCTGATCGGTTCCCTGCCGTTCATCGCCTGGATCCTCGTCGGGACGTTCGAGACGATTCCGGCCGACCTCGAGGAAGCCGCGTTCGTGGACGGAGCATCGCGTCTGCAGACGCTGCTGCGGGTGGTGATGCCGCTGGCAGCCGGCGGGATCGCTGTGGCGTCGCTGTTCGTGTGGCTGTACTCCTGGAACGAGTTCCTGTACGCCCGGCTGTTGACGACCAACCAGAACACCCTGCCTCTGCAGGTATTCCAGGCGATCGACCGTGGTACCGCCCAGTCGATGGCGACGTTCGCGGCAGTGTTGACCCTCCCGATCCTGGTGATCGTCTACTTCCTGCAGCGCTACCTCAAGCCCGGCGCTTTGGGCGGCGCCGTGAAGGGCTGAGCGCACTCCGCTGGGTCAGGTTCTCTACTACCACTGTCGTTGGTAGGGTGCCCTCCCGGCGACGGGATGCACCACCGAGTTGAGCGAGCCACTGATCCGACGAGAGGACCAGACATGAGATCGGGACGTACGACGACCATCCTGCTGGCGGTCATAGCGCTCGTCGCGGCCGCCTGCGGCGACGGCGGTGGCCCCGCCGCGGGGCCGGGCACGGTGGCCACGGCCGACCTGTCCGGCACCGAGATCACGATGAGCGTCTCGCTGGCGGAAGAGGAGCAGTCGACCGTCCGAGACGTGCTCGACCAGTTCGAGAACCAGACAGGAGCAACCGTCAACCTGACCTCGGTCGCGTCCTCCGACCTGCCCGAGAAGCTCCGAGTGGAGGTCGAAGCTGGCCGACCGACCATCCACCTGTTCGCACAGGACAACCTGGCACTGCGTGTCCTGGTCGACCGTGACCTCGTCGAGCCGCTTGACGACGTCGAGATCCCCGACGGGGTGCTGGAGTCGATGATCCCCGAGCAGTTCGACGGGACGCAGTACTTCCTGCCCTTCCGTCCCAACGTCCAGGTCACCTACGTCAACTCCGAACGCCAGGAAGCCGCCGGCGTCGAGCTGCCGCATACGGTCGACGAGCTCGTCTCGGCCGCGCAGACCCTTCGGGAGGAGGCCGGAACCGGTGTGGTGACCCTGTCGCTCGCCGAGGGCGACCCCGCGGCCGTCACGCTGTCGGAGTTCATCGTGTCCTACGGCGGAGATCCGCTGGTGCTGAACGACGAGGGTTCCGTGGCGGCGTACGAGACGCTGCAGCGGATGTGGCAGGACGGCCTCCTGTCCGAGGAGTCGCAGCTCGCGAAGTTCGACACGCAGGTGGACTACCTGATCGGCGAGACGTCGTGGATCGGCAAGAACTGGCCGTTCACGTCGAACGTCCTACAGGAGCAGGGCCTGCTCGACCGCTTCACCGTCTACGAGGGTTGGCGCGGGCCGCAACGCGCCGCGCACGTGATCGGCGGTGACGTCCTGGGCGTCCCGCGGGGCGTCGAAGGTCAGCAACGCGAGGCCGCGGTGGAGCTGGCCAAGTTCCTGATGTCCCAGGAGATCCAGACTCAGCTGGTGGCCGAGAACGGGTGGCCGTCGGTGCGCGAAGACGCGCTCGCGGAGGTCCCGCCTGAGTTGCAGGAGACGTTCGAGGCGGTCCAGGCGGCCCTGGAGGACGGCTGGTACCGGCCGAACGTGGCGTACTGGTCGGACGTCACCGAGGCGATCAACGACGGGATCCGCCGGATCATCTTCGGGGGTGAGGACGCGCAGGCCACCCTCGACGAACTGCACGACAGCATCGCACAGGCGGCCGAGCGGGCCGGTGAGGAGTACCCGCCGAGCTCCTGACCAATCACGGGCCCAACACCCTGCCCCTGGGTAGGGGGCGACGAGACGACACCGACCGACTTGTCGGGCGTTGCTCGTACCTGCTGGAATGGGCGTCCTCATCGCCAGCAAGGGGAGGGGCAGGGTGGGTGAAGACTCGTACCCGGACGACCTGCGCTACACGACGGAACACGAATGGGCCCGCGGCGAAGGTGACCTGGTCCGCGTCGGCATCACCGACTACGCCCAGGAGCAGCTGGGTGACGTCGTCTACGTCGACCTTCCGGCACCAGGCGCGAAGCTGGAGCGGGGCCAGCCGTTCGGCGAGGTGGAGTCAACCAAGTCCGTTTCCGACCTGTACGCGCCGGTCTCCGGGACCGTTGAGGAGCGCAACAACGACCTCGAGGATCGACCGGAACTGGTCAACCAGGACCCGTACGGCGAGGGCTGGATGGTCGCGATCCGCCCCGAGGACGTGGACCCTGGCCAGCTCGAGGGGCTGCTGACCGCAGAGGAGTACCGGTCAAGGATCGAGTGACCGGCTGCCGCCGCCTGCTGTGGGCGGACGTCGACTTGCTACCCTGCGGCCCCGACGCAGGGTCAACCCGTAGTCGAGGGTGAGCCTGCACCGCTCCACGGAGGTGCGATGTTCTGTCCCCAGTGCGGCTCGAGGCTCGTCGAGGGCGCGAACTTCTGTTCCCAGTGCGGCGCCCCCGTCGATGGCGGCCGAGAGGAGCCCCAGGACGTCGACAGCACGACCGCCGCGATCGACGTGGGCGCTCTCGACCCGACCACCACGGTCGAGGGCGCGCCTGACCTCGAGCCAGGGACAGGCATGCTGGTGGTCGTTCGCGGTCCCAACGCCGGCGCCCGGTACCTGCTCGATCGCGATGTGATCACCATCGGACGCCACCCCGACTGTGAGATCTTCCTGCACGACGTGACCGTGTCGCGCCGCCACAGCGCTGTCCACCGCGAGGACGATCGGTTCGTCCTGCGCGACCTGGGCAGCCTCAACGGGTCCTACCTCAACGGCGACCGGGTCGACGAGGAGACACTGAGCAACGGCGACGAGGTTCAGATCGGCCGCTTCAAGCTGCTGTTCCTCGGAGGCGACCTCGGCACGCCGGGAGCGCTTCGGTGAGGATGTACACGATCGGTGAGGTGCTCAACCGCCTGAAGGACGAGTTCGACGACATCACGATCAGCAAGATCCGCTTCCTCGAGTCGGAAGGCCTGATCCATCCCGACCGCACCGACTCCGGGTACCGCAAGTTCACCGACGACGATGTCGAGCGCCTGCGTTACGTGCTGCGCACCCAGCGCGATCGGTACCTGCCGCTGCGGGTGATCAAGGAGGAACTCGACCGCCTCGACGCCGGACAGCCGATCGAAGTGCCGCTCCCACCGGTTGAAGGGACGTCGGCGACACAGGCGCTGGCTCCCGAGAGTGCGGTGCATCCGGCACCACGCGATGGCGTGTCGTTCATGGACGCGGCCCCAGCCGAGGTCGAGCTGACGTTGTCCGAGCTGTGTGATGCGACCGGCCTGGAGACCGCCGACGTGCGCGCTCTGCGGGACCACGGGCTGATCCGCAGTGAGGCGAGCTTCGACGGAGACGACCTACAGGCCGCGCGCGCGGCCGCGGAGCTGATGCAGCTGGGGCTCGAACCACGTCACCTGCGGATGTACCGACAGTTCGCGGACCGCGAGGTCGCCCTGTACGAGCAGCTGGTCACGCCCCTTCTCAAGCAGCGCAACCCCGACGCGCGCGCCACGGCAGCGTCGCAGGTCGAGGAACTGCTCCGTCACGGCCATCGCGTGCACCGGGCACTGCTGGCCCGCGAGTTGCGGACGCTGCTGCGCTCGTGAAGCACCCGGTCGCCGTCGCCGTGGCCGCTGCGGTGGTCACCGCTACGTTCCCGGCCCAGGCCGCCGACGTGGTCGCCGCCCCACCGGCGCCTCCGTCGACCGTCGGTCGCCTGACCACGCCGCAGGGATGGCCGGGCGCACCAGACGTGACCGCCGACGCCTACCTGCTCACCAACCTCGACACCGGACAGGTCCTCGCGGCCAAGGCAGCCGACCAGCGCCGGCCGGTCGCGTCGACCGTCAAGGTCATGACGGCCTTGACGGCGCTGCGCCGAAGCTCACTCGAGGCGGCGATCCGCGCCGGAGGAGAGGTTGCCCCGGCGCGCAGCGACGGTGCCGGTGTCGGGCTCGATCCGGGCGAGACCTGGACGGTGGAGGACCTCCTCGAGGCGGTCGTGGCGCGCTCCGGGAACGACGCCGCACGGGCCCTGGCGGTCGGCGTCGCCGGCAGCATCGCCGACTTCGTCGAGTTGATGCGCCAGGACGCCGCCGCCCTGGGCTTGCACGGCGTCGTGCTGCACACCCCGGAGGGCCTCGACGACCGCAACCGGTTGTCTGCCCACGACCTGACCGTCATCACGCGCGCCGCGCTGGCCGACGGGACGTTCGCCGCGATCGCGGAGCGCCCGTCGGTTGAACTTCCCGGCCTCGGCACCGTGACGTCCCGCAACGAGCTGCTCGGGACCTATCCCGGCGCGATCGGAGTGAAGACCGGGTACACGGCGGCGGCTGGTCGTTGCCTGGTCGCCGCCGCCGTCCGCGACGGGCGACGGCTGCTGGCGGTCGTCCTGGGCAGCGACGGGCCGCGGGACCACTTCGACGACGCCCGGGCGCTCCTCGACCACGGCTTCGCGGCATTCGCTGACGTCCACGTCACACCGCGCATCGAGCTCCGCGCGCCGGGTCAGTGGGTGACGCTCGCATCGGATCCGGTCGTGGTTCTGGCACCGGCCAGCGATGCCATCGTCGCGCAGACGGTCAAGCTGCCCGTGGAGGTCGCCACGTCACCGACGGCGACGGTGCGCCTGACATGGCACGACGCCGAGGTGGGCCGCGTCGAGCTGCACGGACGGCGATCACTCATCCAGGACGTGCACGGCGGTGCGGCGGTCGGTGCCTGGCTCGCGGACCGGGCGTACGCGGCGATGCGCGCCGTCACCGCCGAGGACCGCTGGCCGCCGGCAACGTCACCGATGTGACCGCCCCCGTGGAGGTCCGGATCCCCCAGCAGCGGCTCCAGCGGCGGGTGGCGGTGCTCGCCGCGGACATCACGCGAGCCTACGCACGGACCCATCCGGTGTTCGTGACGGTCCTGAAGGGCGGCACCGTCTTCCTCGCCGACCTGGTGCGCCACGTTGGCCTCCCACTGTCCGTCGACCTGCTCGCGATCAGCGGTTACCGGGAGGCCGGGACCGCGCGGATCATGAAGGACCTCGACCTGGACATCACTGGCCGCCACGTCCTTGTCGTCGAGGACATCGTCGACACGGGTTTGACGATGGCCTACCTGTTGCAGGTGCTGGCTGCGCGGCGGCCGGCATCGCTGCGGGTGTGCACCTTGCTGGATCGATCCGTTCGCCGCATCGCGGACCTCCCGCTGGACTGGGTCGGGTTCGAGGTCGGCGATGAGTTCCTCGTCGGCTACGGGCTGGACTGGAACGAGCGTCTTCGGCAGCTGCCCGCCATCCTCGCTGTGCACGACGCGTCCGCGCTGGAACCGGACCCCGAACGGGTCGCGAAGCAGGCGTTGCGGTAGGGTCCCCAGGGCGGACAGCGGACGAGGAGCTGGTCGACGTGATCGAGGTGGAGCTCGTCGGTGTGCGGGTCGAACTCCCCGCCAACCAGCCGATCGTGCTGCTCAAGGAGAAGACGGGAACCCGTTACCTCCCGATCTGGATCGGTGCGGTTGAGGCGACGGCGATCGCGTTCGCGCTCCAGGGTGTGGAGACCCCACGGCCGCTGACCCACGACCTCATCGTCGACGTCCTCCAGGACCTGGGCGTCGAGCTCCAGGCCGTTCACGTCACCGAGCTGCGTGAGGGCACCTTCTACGCCGAGCTGCATTTCGTGCAGAACGGCCGCGCCCACACGGTCTCGTCGCGGCCCAGCGATGCGATCGCGATCGCGTCTCGCCTCGACACCGTGCCGATCTACGCCGCCGAGGACGTCATGGATGAGGCGGGTCTGGAGATCGAGGCCACCGAGGAAGGCGACGAGGTCGCGGCCGAGCAACAGCTGCGCGCGTTCCGCGAGTTCCTCGAGGGCGTGACCCCGGAGGACTTCCGGGAGGTCTGACAGACCCCGATCACCGTCACCGTCCGTGAGCTGACGCCGCGTCACTGACCTCCGCCTGCGCCCATCGGTGGAGGGATCCAGCCACAGTGCCTCCACATGGGGCTTCTTGTGGAGTGGGCTCCTGGATATGCAAACCACCCTGGCCGTATGCAGGCCGGGGAGCACGTCCCCGCAGGAGCCCTCCACCCCGTTGACATCGGCCCGGCGTCGGGCCTAGCCTCATCGGCGTAGTTCCACCGGTGTGACCGGCTGCGGGGAGGCCCGCCCATGGCAGATCGACTCGCGTCCGACCGCGAGGACCAACTCAGCCTCTGGAGCGGCGCCGAGCACCGGGTCGGCTTCCGGGGGCCGACCGTCTGCAAGATCGTCGGGATCACCTACCGTCAGCTCGACTACTGGGCACGGACGGGGCTTGTCGTCCCGTCCGTCCGTCAGGCCCGCGGCTCGGGGAGCCAGCGCCTGTACTCGTTCGATGATCTGGTGGAGCTGCGAGTGATCAAGCGGCTGCTCGACACCGGCGTGTCGCTGCAGCGTGTCCGTGAGGCGGTCGAGGAGCTGCGCAGCCGCGGCCAGACTCCCGCCGACGTGACCCTGCTCTCGGACGGCTCGACGGTGTACGCGCTCGACGACAACCAGCAGGTGATCGACCTGCTCGCCCGCGGTCAAGGGGTGTTCGCCATCGCACTGGGCCCGGTCGTGGAGGAGCTACGCGGCGAGGTGACGCGCTTCCCGGTGGAGGAGGTCGACGCGGTCCGGCCGGCCGACGATCCACGCGATCAGGGATCGGCTGACGTGCGCGCCGTCCGCTGATCCTGGGTGCCCCACGTTCCCCCGGGCGGGCTGCCAGGCGCGCGGGACGACGTCCCACCGGCACCGGACGGTAGCGACCGCAGGGTCGGTGACCTACGCGAACCCGATCCAGCGCCCGTCCGCGGTCCGGCAGCCGGTGTCCCGGATCTGAGTGAGCTCTGGCTGTTCGGCCGACTCTCCGGGGGGCCGCGGCTCGGGGCTGCCGACCAACGTCGACCCAGCGACGACGTCGCGTTCCAACACGCCTCCGAAGCACGATTCGCACGGCTGTTGGACTTCTACGGCCTCGCGTGGGAGTACGAGCCCGACGCGTTCCCGATCGAGTGGGATGAGGACGGGTCGCCGACCGCGTGGTTCCGGCCGGACTTCTACCTCCCCGCCTTCGATCTGTACATCGAGATCACCACCTCCCAACAACGGCTCGTGACGAAGAAGAACCGCAAGCTGCGCCTGCTGCGCGAACACCACCCGGCGGTGCGGTGCAAGCTGTTCTACCAACGCGACTATCTTGCGCTGGTGCGCAGGTTCGGATTCGACGACCACGACGGTGAGGACGAACCGGATTGATCCCCGGCGTCATCCGCCGAGCGGCCGTACAGTTCGGTCTTCGTTCGCATGCCGGCAGGAGAGGGGATGGGCGACCGACCGGCGACGGCTCAACGAGAGCGGCTCGCCCGCTTCTTCGACTTGGCCTTGGAGCTGGCCGCGATCTTCGACCTCGACGGCCGCTACGTCGAGGTGAACCCGGCCTACGAGAGGGTGCTGGGTTGGCGCTCCGCCGAGCTGATCGGACGTCCCTTCCTGGACGACGTCCACCTCGATGAGCGCGACGCGACGGGTGCCCACTTCAGGAGGCTGATCAGCGGCGCGGTCGACGACCTGCGCCGCGACGTCCGGCTGCGCCACCGCGACGGTTCTCACCGGTGGATCCGGACCGCCGCACGGCTCCAAACCGAAGACGGGCTGGTCTACGCCGTGGGCACCGACATCACCGACGACAAGCTGCGGGAGCATGCCGTCCGCGAGCGCCAGTCGTTCATCGAGACGCTGCTGGACTCGTTGCACGACGGGATCGTCGCGTGCGATGCGGACGGTGCCCTGACGCTGTTCAACCGCGCGTCACGGGAGCTCCACGGCACGGGCTTCGAGCCGATTCCGGTCGAGCGCTGGGCTGAGCACTACCGGCTGTACGCGCCGGACGGGGTGTCGCCCCTGCCGCTGGACGCCGTTCCGCTGTACCGGGCGCTTCGCGGTGAGGTGCTGCGCGACGCCGAGGTGGTGGTCGCCGCCCCGGACGGACCGCGGTTGCTGAGCGCCAACGGTCAGGCGCTGGTGGATGAGGACGGCCGGCAACTGGGAGCCGTCGTCGCCCTTCGTGACGTCACCGACCGCCGGCGCGCTGAGCAGCAGGCACGCCGGCTGGCGGCGATCGTCGAGAACACCAGCGACCTGGTTGCGCTCGCCGACCTGGACGGGAATGTCACCTTCCTCAACCAGGCTGCCCGAGGGCTGCTGGGCATCGACGAGGTCGCTGGGCGGCGGGTGCGGGACTTCTTCACCGAGGCGACCTGGGCGAGGCTGCGGCAGTCGGTGTTCGCGACCGTGCTGGAGGATGGCAGCTGGACGGGGGAGGGCCAGCTACGCCATCTCGGTAGCGGTGAGGTGATCGATGTCGACATGAGCGTCTTCGCGATCCGCGCGGCGGAGAGCGGCGAGCCGGTGGCGATCGGGACGGTGCAGCGCGACGTCCGCGGGCGGAAACGAGACGAGGCGGCGATCGCGGCGCTCAACCGGGAACTGGAGAGCCACGAGGCCCGGTTCCGCAGCATGGTCGGCAACATCCCCGGGGCGGTGTACCGCTGCGACGCCACCCTTCCCTGGCGGATGCACTACCTGAGCGACGGCATCGAGGCCGTGGCGGGGTACCCGGCGGAGGACTTCCTCGCCGGCCGTCGCCACCATGTTGACGTGATCCACCCCGACCACCTTGACCGTGTCGGTGACGTCATCCTGGGCGCGACGCGGCGACGTGAACCGTACGCCGTCGAGTACCCCGTCCGCCACGCTGACGGGACGGAGCGGTGGGTCACGAACCGAGGTCACGCCGTCTACGACGATGCGGGCCACCCCACCCTCCTCGAGGGAGTGGTGCTCGACGTGACCGAACACCACCGGACCCAGGAAGCGCTCGCACAGAGCGAGCAACGCTTCCGGTCACTGTTCGAGCACTCCCCGATCGGGATCTCGGTCATCGACCTCGACGGGCGCTTCCTGCGCGTCAACGCCACGTTGACGCGGACCCTCGGCTACTCCGAGCAGGAGCTGCAGCAGCGGACGTTCCTGGAGGTGACTCACCGCGGCGACGCTGAGGAGAGCCGCCTGGCGTTCGCTGAGCTGGTCAGCGGTGCCGGCGACGTCGTGACCCTGGAGAAGCGCTACTGCGCCCGGGACGGCGCCGTCCTATGGGCCCGGACGACCAAGTCGCTGCTACGTGACGCCGAGGGCGACCCGCGCTTCGTGATCGGGGTGATCGAGGATGTGTCGGAGCGGCGGCGTCTGGATCAGCTCGAGGCGCGGGAGCGCGAGTACCGTCTCGCCGCGGAGTACACCGCCCAGTTGCAGGGCCTGACCCGCGCGTCACTGGTGATCAACGCCCGGATCAGTCTCGAGGAGATCCTGGACGAGGTGACCCGCCAGGCCGGCGGGCTGATCGGCGTTCACCGCGCCGAGACGTGCCTCGTCGACGGCGCCGAGGATGCGACTCCGCTCGTGGTCGTGCACGACACCCGGTCGGGTGGACCCCACGGAGCGACGCCGGCCAGTGGCGGTGACCCTTCCGACGACGCGGCCCTGTCCGCTCCCCTGTTGGCGCGCGACGGCGCGACGCTCGGCCACATCAGCGTCCGCGACCGGCTGGACGGAAGCTTCACCGAGACCGACGAGGCGCTGCTCGTCCAGCTGGCGCAGCTGGCGTCCGCCGCGATCGAGAAGGCGCGCCTGTACCAGCTAACCGCAGCCCAGGAAGCCGCGCGCTTCCGCGAGGAGCTGCTGGCCGGTATCTCCCACGACATGCAGACACCCCTTGCCAGCATCGCGGGCTTGACCGACCTCCTGGCGGCGGACCCGGAGATGCCCACGGACCAACGCCGACAGTTGTACGCGACCCTGGCCCGACAGTCGCGGAACCTGTACGGGCTCGTGCAGCAGTTCCTCGACTACTCACGGCTCGAGGCGGACCGCAAACTCGCGGTACGCCTCCGCCCGACCGACGTGGTGGAGTCGATCGAACGGACCGTCGACCTGCTCAGCCACCGGCGCGAGATCGTGATCGGGGCTGCCGCGGAGCTGCCCATGGCCACGGCCGACCCCGAGCGGCTGGACCAGGTTCTCGTGAACCTGCTGTCCAACGCGATCAAGTTCTCCGGCGGGGCGGTCCGGGTCGTGGCGCGGCACCGACCGGGACAGGTCCTGATCGACGTGGTCGACGACGGCTGCGGGATCCCTCATGAGGACCTCGAGCAGTTGTTCAACAAGTTCCACCGTGGCTCCAACGTTGCCGGGACGACGGGAACGGGTTTGGGCCTGTACATCAGCAAGGCGGTGATCGAGGCCATGGGCGGCACGTTGACCGTCCACAGCCAGGTCGCTTCGGGGACACGGTTCACGGTCAGGCTTCCGGCGGTGGAGCCGTGGTAGGCATCGACGTCGAACGCCGAGTGCTGGTCGCCGACGACGAGCCCGACGTGCGCTTGATCGTCCGGCTGCAGTTGCAACGGGCCGGCTGGGTCGTCGACGAGGCCGCGTCCGGCGAGGAGGTCCTGCAACGGTTCCAAACCGGCGAATTGCACGCGCTCGTCATCGACCAGCGCATGGCCGGGATCAGCGGGCTGGACACGGCACGGGCGCTGATCGATCTCGGCTACGACCTCCCGATCGTGCTCTTCTCCGCGTACCTCACGCCGGACGTCGAGGTCTGTGCTCGCGACCTCGGATTGATCACGCTGGCGAAATCGGAGATCACGACGCTCGCCGACACGTTGCACGCGCTGCTCGAGTGCTGACGTCGGTGGCGCGGCGCTAGCGTTGCCTGCCACCGTCTGGAGGGAGCGCGGTTGTCGAAGATCGGTGAGCTGGTCCGACGAGCCAGGCTCGGCAAGGACATGACGCAAGCCGAGCTCGCCGAGCGCCTCAACATGAGCGAAGCGCGTATCGACGACTTCGAACGAGGCGATGAGACGCCATCGCCCGACACACTTGGCGATATCGAGGACGCCCTGGGTCTCTCTCCGGGTCAGATCGCGCGGGAGGCCGGCGTGGTGGAGGGACCCTGATCCGGCTCGAGCGGGCGGCCCGACCGACCCCGCTCGGGCATGGCGAACGGTGAAGCACCTCCGACAT
Source organism: Actinomycetota bacterium (assembly GCA_019347675.1). Lineage (NCBI taxonomy): Bacteria > Bacillati > Actinomycetota > Actinomycetota bacterium. The sequence continues at coordinate 57,275 of JAHWKW010000012.1, forward strand.
GGTCGACGACCCACTGTGCCGTGACGTCGCGCTCACGTGCGGTCAGCCGGTACGCGGCCACAGCAGCGGTGCCCGTGTCACGGGGCCGCGCCGGATCGGCGACGATCCTGACCACCAGCGAGACCTCGCCCCGGCGCCCGGTGCCCTCCTCAACGGAGGTCTGCCAGCATCTCCGCCGCCGGCTCACTGACCGCTTCGAGCTCGCGTCGGTCGAAGATCACGACACCCGGCCCGTGGGCGGACGCCGTCGTCGCCGACGTCCGCGATCGCGTACTCGCAGTAGGGCAGCGCCGGTCGGGACGGGCAGCCAGAAAGCGGCGTGCCTGTGATGATCACCGCCGCACGGCCACGATCACGGTGCGATCTGGAACCGAGCGGGCGATCCGCTCGGAGTTGTGACCGATCCCGGGACGGGTCGGTGGTGTGCCCAACACGACGATGTCGCCTTCCAGGGTGCGCTGCGGAAGCGACTCGGTCGGGCGGCGCGGATCGAGGACCCGGTTGGTCTCACGTTGCTCTCCGAGCCGCTCGCGAACTCCCTTGTCGTTCACCGGCATGATCACCAGCAGAGGGACCCCGCCTTCGTCGGCGAGTCGGGTCGCCACCTCGATGGAGAGGTCGAGGTCCAGACGTCCCGCCGGGGTGAGGTCGGCGCGGGTGACGGCGAGCACGATCCGCTCGACCGCCTCGTCGGTCCCGGGCCGGCAGACCAGAGCGGTCACGCGGACCTGGCGCAGGACCGTGTCGATGATCCCACCGAAGAAGTTCTCGCGCGCGTTGGCGTAGCCCTTCCACCCGAGTAGCACGCAGGAGGCGTCGTTCTCCACGACCGTGTGGAGCACCCCTTCGGAGGGCGACGAGTCGATGCGGACGAGCGAACGAGCGTCGGCTCCGCGGCTGCGAGCGAGTTTCTCCGCCGCCTCGGTGGCGGTGCGATGCTCGTCCAGCTGCTCACGTGACGCTTCGAACCCGAGGACGTTGACCGCGAGCACCTCGCCGCCGTCGCCGACCGCGATGAGACCCGCGAGTTCCGCGAGCGGACCGACCGAATGCGGGTTCGCGATCGGGACCACCACCGTCCTTCCCAGCGGTGGGATCTTGCGCGCAGGGCGTTGCATCCTCGGAGCGGAGCGCTCCCCGATCAGCACGCTCCCGATGCAGGTGAGAAGGATGACGAGGATGACCGCGTCGAGCGCACGCTCCTGGAGGAGGCCCACCTCCACGGCGACGAGCGTGACCGCGAGGGCACCCGCCGCCTGAGCTCCGGTGAGAGAGATCATCATCCCGAGCTCCGGGCGGCTGTAGCCGAGGACCCTCGCCGTCACCCCGGCCGCCGCCGTCTTCGCTCCGAAGGCTGCCACGGTGAGGCCGAGCCCGAGCGCGATACGTTCGGGAGCGGTCACGACGGCGATCGGATCGATGATCATGCCGGTGGATACCAGGAACACCGGCACGAGGAACGACTGGCCGAGGAACTCGACGCGGTCGCGCAGCCAGCTCCCCGCCGGCACGAATTTCGCGACGCCGAAGCCGGCGAGGAACGCGCCGACGATCGCCTGGATTCCGGTGATCTCCGCGAGCGCGGCCGAACCGAAGAGAACGACGAGCACGAAGACGAACCGCGCGATGCGGTCCTGGCCGAGTCCGGCGAAGAACCATTTGGTGAGCCGGGGCAGACCCCGGAGAACGAGGAAGAGGAAGACCACCAGGATCGCGACGAGCTGGATCCAGAACACCGGAGGCGCGACATCGTCGCCGATCGCGGCGACGATCGCGAAGACGAGAAGTGCCCCCACGGTCGAGATGAGCGTCGCGCCGATCGTCGCGATGACCGCCGGGTTGCGCGCGAGCCCGAGCCGCTGCACGAGCGGGTAGGTGATCGGCGTGTGCGACGTGAACGCGGACGCGACGATGAGCGCCCCCACGAGCGACAGACCCAGGCCCACGCCGGCGCCGGTAACGAGCAGCATCGGAATGACGAACGTCGCCGCCGCGAACACCAGGGACGGGCGCCGGTGCTCCGCGAAGCTTTCGCGGTCGAGGTCGAGCCCGACGAGGAACATGAGATAGAGGAGTCCGGCGTCGCCGAGCACCTCAATGACGCCCTCGCGTTCGAGCAACCCGGTCGTATGCGGTCCGACGAAGGTTCCCGCGACGATGAGCCCGATGAGCCCGGGAACGCCGAGGCGTTCAGCAGCGATCGGCGCGACGAGCATCACGCCGAAGACGACGATGAAGACGAACGCAGGGTGCGTCAGCGGCAGCTGTAGCACATCCACGCGCGGTTCCCCCGCTTCGATACGGGCGCGACTCGGTCAGGTTCCTTGACGGATCACCGGCCGGGCTCGGCCTCGACCACTGCGATGTCTGCGGTGTCGCTGGCGCTGAGCCGCTGCTTCATCCACGGGATGATGCCACCCTGCAGCAGCACGTCGACCTGCCGCTCGGACAACTGGTGGGTCGCAGGGAAGCTGGTGCCTTTGGTGACGTTGTCGACCTCGATGTCGTTCCCGGTCGCGACGGCCTTGCGCAAGCCACTGATCCGCAGCAGGTCACCTTGAGCGATGCCGTCGTGGTCGGCCTCGTCCACGAACGTCAACGGCAGCAGCCCGAAGTTGATCAGGTTCTGCCAGTGGATGCGTGCGTAGTCCTTGGTGAGGACCAGGCGGAGCCCGAGGTAGCGGGGCGCCAGCGCCGCGTGCTCCCGTGACGATCCCTGCCCGTAGTTCTTCCCCCCGACGACCGCGTGTCCGCCGGTCAAGTCGATCCCGTTGGCCTGCCCCGGTTCCCGGACCTCGAGCGCGCGGTCGTGGTAGGTGCGATCCAGGATGTCGAACGCGAAGCGACTGATCGCGGGGATGTTGGAGCGGAACGGGAGAACGCGCGTCCCCGCGGGGAGGATCTCGTCGGTCGAGACGTTGTCGCCGACCTTCAGCAGCACCGGGACCACGACGTGGTCGGGCAGCGGCTCCATGTCGGGGATCGACGCGATGTTGGGGCCCTTGCGGATGGCGACCTGGCGGGCCTGGTCTCGAGGTGGCGGGGCGAGCAGCATCTCGGCGTTGAGGATGATCTCGTCGGGTTCGTCGATTCGCGGGTAGGCCATCGCGAACCCGTCCTCGAGGTCACGCGGGTCGGTGATCACGCCGGTCAGCGCCGACGCGGTGGCCGTCTCGGGGCTGCACAGGTACACCCTGTCCTCGCGTGTCCCGGTCCGCCCGGGGAAGTTCCGCGGGACCGTCCGCAAGCTGATGACGTCGGTGGCGGGCGCCTGACCCATTCCGATGCAGCCGTTGCACCCGGCTTGGTGGATTCGCGCCCCGGCATGCAGCAAAGACAGCAGGTGCCCGTCACGGGCCAGGTTCTCCAGGATCTGGCGGGAGGTGGGGTTCACGTCGAGCGACACCCGCGGGTGCACCTGGCGCCCCGCCAGCCGACAGATCTCCGCGGCCACGGCGAAGTCGCGGTAGCCGGGGTTGGCCGACGAGCCGACGTAGGACTGCGCGATGTCCTCACCGGCGACCTGGCGCACCGGGACGACGTTGCCCGGGCTGGTCGGGAGCGCGATCAGCGGCTCCAACTGCGACAGGTCGATCTCCTCGTGCTCGTCGTAGGTGGCGTCGTCGTCAGCAACGATCTCGGTGAAGTCGTCGGCGCGGCCCTGCTGTTCCAGGAAGCGACGGACCTCGGCGTCGGCGGGGAACACCGTTGTGGTGGCGCCCATCTCCGCGCCCATGTTTGCGATCACGTGCCGGTCCATGCACGACAGCGCTGCGAGCCCCGGTCCGTAGTACTCGACGATCTTCCCGACGCCGCCGTCCACGTCGTGGCGGCGGAGCATCTCCAGGATGACGTCCTTGGCCGACACCCAATCGGGCAGCTCCCCGACGAGCTTCACGCCCCAGATCCGGGGCATCTTGATCCGCAGCGGCTCGCCGGCCATGGCCAGGGCGACGTCCAGGCCGCCCGACCCGATCGCCACCATCCCGATCGCGCCCGCGGCAGGGGTGTGGCTGTCCGACCCGGCCATGGTCGCTCCGGGCTTGCCGAAACGCTCCTGGTGGACCGGGTGTGAGACGCCGTTCCCGGGCCGGCTGTACCAGATCCCGAACCGTTCACAGGCCGACTTGAGGAACAGGTGGTCGTCGGGGTTCTTGTGATCCTCCTGGATGACGTTGTGGTCGACGTACTGCGCGGACAGCTCGGTCTTGACGCGGTCGAGGCCCATGGCTTCGAGCTCGAGCATCACCAGGGTTCCGGTTGCGTCCTGTGTCAGCGACTGATCGATCCGGATCCCGATCGGGTCGCCGGACTGCATGTCGCCTTCGACGAGGTGAGCCTGGATGATCTTCTTCGCGACGTTCAGACCCACGGTGTGGCCTTCCGTTCGCGAACAACGTCGGCCGCGACCCTATCAGCGGCTGTTGCACCCAACTTCGGCGCGATCGCCGTCCGAGTCGTGAGGCGCTACAGCTGCTCGCGTAGCCACGTGATGTCGGCCGACTGGTCGGCGGGGGAGTCTCCGGGCGTCTCGACGATGACGGGGGCGCCCGCTTCGCGGACCGCGGCGACCAGCAGCTCCGGTTCGATGCGGCCCCGGCCCAGGTTCTCGTGACGATCCCGGCCCGTTCCGGGTGCGTCCTTCGAGTCGTTGCAGTGGACGAGGTCGATGCGACCGATCAACTCCTTGACCCGTTGCACCGCCGTGGACAGGTCCTCACCTGCCGCGTGGGTGTGGCAGGTGTCGAGGCAGAAGCCCAGCGGCACGTCCAGGTCGGAGACGGCTTCCCACAGCCGGCCGAGCACGTCGAAGTGGCGGCACATCGCGTTCTGACCGCCGGCGGTGTTCTCGATGTACACCGGCACCTCGGTCTCGAGCTGCTCCAGGGCCTTCCGCCACCGCGCGAAGCCCACCTCGGGTTGCTCTTCGAGCTCGCAATGTCCGCCGTGGACGATGACCGCTTCCGCGCCGATGGCCGCAGCCGCGATGCACGTCTCCTGCAGCAGCTTCCGCGAGGGGTGCCGCACCCGGGGGTTCGTCGCCGGGATGTTGATCAGGTACGGGGCGTGGATGTACACGGGGAGGTTGGAGGCGACCAGCTCGTCGGCGTCGTCGCGGGTCTTGGGGATGCGCCACCCCTTGGGGTTGCTGAGGAAGAACTGGACCGCGTCGGCGCCGCGTTCGGCGGCGGCAGGCAGCGGGGTCTTGGACGAGACGTGGGCACCGACACGCATGACGTCACCCTATCGGGGGCGGCATGTGGCCTTGGCGCGATGCGGCACGCGCGGCTCGGCTGTTGCCGTCCGCGACGTCCGCCGTGCACGGCGCCCGTCAGCTCGCTTCGACGGCGCGCGAGCGCTGTGGGAGGATGCCCGCTCGGTGCGGCTCGCACCAGGAGGTCCCGCGTGCAGTTCGCCCCGCACACCGCCGAAGACGTCGCCCGCATGCTGGAGGTCCTCGGCCTCGAGTCGCTCGACGACCTGTTCGCGCACATCCCCGACTCGGTCCGTGCGCGACGCGCGATCCACCTGCCCGATGCCCTGTCCGAGGACGAGGTCGTCCGACGCATGCAGGGCTACGCGCGGCGCAACGACGCCGACCTGGTCTGTTTCGCCGGCGGGGGCGCCTACGACCACTACGTCCCGGCGGTGATCCCCGCGATCCTGTCCCGTGGGGAGCTGTACACCAGCTACACCCCGTACCAGCCGGAGGTCAGTCAGGGTGTGCTGCAGGCGCTCTTCGAGTACCAGACGGTGATCTGCCAGGTCACGGGGTTGGAGGTGAGCAACGCGTCGCTGTACGACGGGGCGTCGGCGGCCGCCGAGGCCGTCAACATGGCCATCGGCGCCACGGGCCACTCGCGGGCCGTCCTGGCGGGAGGTGTGCCACCGGCCACAGCCGAGGTGATCCGGACCTTCGCCCATCCCCGCGGCCTGGACGTCACCGACGCGCCGCTGGCGGGCGACGGGCGGAGCGACGTCGCGGACCTGCCGCAGACGACCGCCGCCTACGTCCTCGCGCAGCCCAACCACCTCGGCGTGATCGAGGACGTCCGGGCGCATGCGGCGGCGGCCCAGGCGGTCGGCGCGCGCTTCGTGGTGGCCTACGACGCGACCGCGGCAGGGCTGCTGCCACGCCCCGGGGAGCAGGGGGCCGACCTGGTGGTCGGCGACGGTCTGCAGCTGGGCAACGGCCTGAACTTCGGCGGACCGTCGTTCGGCTTCCTCGCCGCGCGCCTGACCGACGTGCGCCGCCTGCCCGGCCGCCTGGTCGGCGAGACCGTGGACATGCGCGGCACGCGCGGGTACGTGCTGACGCTGCAGGCGCGCGAGCAGCACATCCGGCGCGAGAAGGCCACAAGCAACATCTGCACCAACCAGACCCTGAACGCCCTGGCGGGGTTGCTGTACCTGGTGTGGCTCGGACCGCGGGGTCTGGCCGAGCTCGCCACCAGCTGCTTGCAGCGCGCCCACCACCTCGCCCGCCGGCTGACCGCCGTGCAGCGGGTGCGGCTGGCGGTGTCCGCCCCGTTCTTCAAGGAGTTCGCGCTGCGGGTGCCCGGCGACCCGGCGACGTTCGTGGAGCGCATCGCTGACGAGGGGTACCTGGTCGGACCGGTCGTCGAAGGTGGTGCGGCCGACGGCGCGGTCCTCGTCGCGGTCACCGAACGGCGGACCGCCCAGGAGGCCGACGGGCTGGTGCAGGCGGTTAGCCGGGTCGCCAAGGAGGCCGCGTGATGCTGTTCGGGGATCGGACCGCCACGGAGCCGTTGATCTTCGAACGCTCGTCGCCGGGTCGGCGAGCCGCCACGCTGCCGGCCCTCGACATCGAGGAGCGGCCGGTGGAAGAGCTGCTGGCGGGTGTGGAGCTGGCACGAGCGCCGACACCGTTGCCCGAGGTCAGCGAGCGTGAGATCGTCTCGCACTACACCCGTCTGTCGCAGCGCAACCACGGCATCGACCTGGGCTACTACCCGCTGGGCTCGTGCACCATGAAGTACAACCCGAAGGTGTCCGAGCGGGTGGCTGCGCTGCCGGGCTTCGCGGCGCTGCACCCGGCCACGCCGGCGTCGCGCGCGCAAGGCACCCTTGCGGTGCTGCACGAGATCGAAGCCCTCGTCTGCGAGCTGACCGGGATGCACGCCGCGACCCTGCAGCCGTCGGCCGGCGCCCAGGGTGAGCTGGTGGGGCTGATGATCATGCGGGCCTACCACGAGGACCGTGGCGGTCCCCGCAGACGCGTGATCATCCCCGATTCGGCTCACGGCACGAACCCCGCATCGGTGACGCTGGGCGGGTACGAGACGGTCACGGTGCCCTCGAACGACCGCGGACAGGTCGACGTGGATGTCCTGGCCGACCTCGTCGACGACGACGTCGCGGGGCTGATGCTCACCAACCCCAACACCCTGGGGCTGTTCGAGACATCGATCGAGCGGATCGCCGAGCTGCTGCATGCGGTCGGGGCGCTCCTGTACTACGACGGGGCGAACTTCAACGCCATCCTCGGCCGGGTCCGCCCGGGCGACATGGGGTTCGACATCGTCCACCTCAACGTGCACAAGACGTTCGCGACCCCACACGGCGGCGGCGGCCCCGGCGGTGGGCCGGTGGGAGTCGCCGAGCGGCTGGCCCCGTACCTGCCGGGCCCCACCGTCGCCCGCCGCGACGATGGCACGTACGGCTGGGAAGTGCCCGAGCGGTCGATCGGGCGGGTCCACGGCTGGTACGGCAACGTCGCGATCATGGTCCGGGCGTTGACGTACCTGCTGGCGCACGGTGGTGAGGAGCTGCGTCGCGTCTCGGAGTTGGCGGTCCTCAACGCCAACTACCTCGCCGCCCGGGTCGAGGCCGGCTACCGCCTGGCCTTCGGAGGCCGGCCGATGCACGAGTTCGTGGTGGTGCCACCCGATGGGCTGGACAACATGGACCTGGCCAAGCGGCTGATCGATCTGGGGTTCCACCCCCCGACCGTTTCCTTCCCGCTGATCGTCCCCAACTGCTTCATGGTCGAGCCGACCGAGACGGAGACCCCCGAGACCCTCGACGCCTTCGCCGACGCCATGCTGCAGGCGGCGGATGACGCTCGCCACCGTCCCGACTCAGTCCGGCGCGCGCCGGTCACAACGCCGGTCGGGCGCCTGGACGAAGCCCGTGCGGCGCGCGACCTGCGTCCGCGGTGGCAGCCGGACGAGCCCGACGGGCAGGACGCGCGCGGGGTCGCCGCGGGACGGCGCCGCAACGCCCCCGGCTGAGTGCCGCGACGACCGACAGGTGGCAGCGCCGACCGCGGGCAGCGCGTTGCGGGCGTCTGCGCTCAACCGGGAGGAGGCGTAGGCTTGCGCGGTCGTGCCCGGCGCGTGAGGCGATCAGCGAGGACGCGGTGGCGGAGGGTGGGGTGACGGTCACCCTGGTGATCGTCGATGACAACGCGGGTATCCGCACGCTGCTGCGTGCACTGGCCAGACGTGATCCGCGCCTTGACGTGGTGGGCGAGGCTGAGCACGGCGCCGAGGCGATCGATGTGGTGCGCCGCTTCCAACCCGACGTGGTCATCCTCGACGTGATGATGCCGGTGATGGACGGGTTGGAGGCGATCCCCGGGATCCTTCAGGCCTCCCCCCGCACACGGATCGTGATGTACTCCGCCTACGCCGAGTCCCGCGACGAGGCGATGCGGCGGGGAGCCCACGGCTGGTGCCTGAAAGGCGAGCCGTGGGACACGATGTCGGACATCATCTTCGCGCAGATCCAGGTGCGTGACGGGACGGCGCCGGCCTGACCGGGCTCGCCAACTCCAGCCACCGCAGCAGCGTCCGCACGCCCGTCCCGGTCCCCCCCTGGGGGAGGTGGTAGCGGGCGGTCTCCGCCCAGGCGGACGGCATGTCCAGGTGGACCCACGGCACGCCACGGACGAACCGGCGCAGGAACAGGGCCCCCATGGTCGCCCCGGCCCGGTCGTCGTGTTCCCCGTCTCCGGTGTTGTTGAGATCCGCGACCTCCGAGTCGAGGTTGTCCTCGAGCTCCGCCCACATCGGCAGGCGCCAGGTAGCCTCGCCCGCCGCCTGCGCCGCGGCGAGCAGCTGGCGTACCAGGTCCTCGTCGTCGCCGAACGCGGCGATGGCCCGCCGTCCCACCGCGTGCGCCGCCGCACCTGTGAGCGTGGCCACGTCGACCAGCCCCTCGGGGTCGTGCTCGACGGCGTACGCCAGCGCATCTGCCAGGACCACCCGGCCCTCCGCGTCGGTATCCAGCACCTCCACCGTGGTGCCGTCGCGCGTCGCCACCACGTCGCCTGGGCGCTGCGCGCGTCCCGACACGGCGTTCTCCGCCAGCGCGCAGACGCCGAGCACCTCCACGGCGACGTCGAGTTCCGCCAGCGCAGCGCAGGTCGCGATCACGGCTGCGGCGCCGGCCATGTCGGCCTTCATCGCCGGCATCCGGTCGGCGGGTCGTTTGAGGTTGAGCCCGCCGGTGTCGAACACGATGCCCTTTCCGACCAGCGCGATCCGGGCGACGGCGCCGTCCGGCTGGTAGCGCAGGATCAGCAGGCGCGGCGGGCGCTCCGCACCCTGCCCGACGGCGAGGATCCCGCCGCAGCGTTCCTGTTCCAGCCGGGTCTCGTCCCAGATCTCGACGTCGCAGGTCGCACCGGCCGCCTCGGCCGCGCGGCGCGCCAGGTCGTCGGGCCCGAGCTCCCCAGCGGGGGTGTTGACCAGGTCGCGGGCCGTGCACTGCGCCGCGGCGTGCACCTCCGCCCGGCGCAGGAGGTTCGTGACGTCGTCGGAGAACGCCGACGGGACGGCCAGATCGACGCGGCGCAGCCGCGGCGGCCTCGACCGGCGGTGGCCCTGGTAGCGGTACGCGCCCAGCAGCAGCCCCTCCGCCACGGCGCGGAAGGCATCGTCGGTCGGGTGAACGAGCGGCAGGGTGGTGGTGATGTCGTCGACCTCGGCGCCGATCGCCCGCGTCAGCGCCCCGCCCGCGCGGCGCAGCGCCTCGTCGCTGAGCGCGTCCATCCGGCCCAGTCCGATCAGGACGAGCCGTTGGACGCCCAGACCCGGCGCGGCGAGGCTGCGGACATCGCCGAGCGCGCCGGTGAAGTCAGCATCGCGGGGCACGCCGTCCAAGCCGACCGCCCGCAGCGCCGCTTCAGCGCCGGGCGCCTCGATGTCGCCCTTGAACACCGGGACGGCCAGGGCTGCCGTGCGCGACGCCAGCGGATCGTCGGTGGTGGCGCGGAGCGCCGGCAGCGTGGGCACGGCTCACCTCCCGCCTCCGCGCGAGCCTACACTGAGCCCGTGACCGCCGACCCGCGACCCCCCGCAACCGCCGCGGTGGGCGAGGTTCTGCGCGAGCACGGTTACCGCCTCACCCAGCCGCGCCAGCTGGTGTGGGACGTGCTCCGCGAAGCGGGCGACCACCTGACGGCTGAGGAGATCGCCGACCGCGTCCAACGCCGCAGCCCGGGCATCAACCTGGCGTCGGTGTACCGGTCGCTGGCGCTGCTGTCCGACCTGGAGCTCGTCCGCGAGTCACGGCTGGGGGAGAGCGGCGCGGCACGGTGGGAGCTGGCGCACCCCGACGAGCACTTCCACCTGGTGTGCGAGACCTGTGGCGAGGTCGCCCACCACGTCGGCAACCTCGTGGAACAGGTCCGCCAGCACCTGTCGGCTGGGCACGGGTTCCACGTCGACTCCGTGGAACTGGTCGTGACCGGTCGATGCGCCGAATGTGCCCCGTGACGCGCACGGCCGCGCGGGGCGCCCGCACGGCCGCGCGGGGCGCCCGCACGCAGCCCGATCTTCTGAGGTGTCGGTCTCAGCGTAGAGAAACAACGGCGCCGGGCAGCTTGGTGACGGTACGCTCGCCCAGCGGACCACGCCGGTCCCGGTGCAGGGGCTGACCGACGTCGTCGCGGTCGCCGCAGGTGGCTTCCAGGATCGCAGGGGCACGGCCTTGGCCCTCGAGTCTGACGGGATCGTTTGTGGGGAGACAAGAGCTACGACCAGCTCGAAACCCCGACGTCAAGCGTCGCTACCCATAGCTCCGACGGCGACGGCCTAAGCTAAGGGCAGCAAGACGGCCGGCGGGATCCACCCTCCCCTTCGCGTGGGACATCGCCGGACGTGTGCGCGGTGCTGGTGCACACCGCGCGACGGCCAGGACATCCTCGTAGCCGGGCAGGCCACCGCAGTCCTCGGGCGGGAACGCCCGAGCCCCATCGAGCAGCCGGCGCGTGAACTTCTCGTCGAGCGTCACGACCTTCTTCAGCTCGACCGTGTGCTCCCAGCCGTCACCGAAGTCGTACTCGTAGGCCACCTTCCAGTGGCGCTTGAGATAGGTGCCCGCCGGCAACCTTCGCGGCATCGGGGTCGGGTCGCCGAAGCCGAAATCGTCCGGGAGCCCCGCGACGACGTCTCCGCTCGCGTCGCGGAACGTGAACAGGTGCGCATTCTGCCAGCCGCAGGCGTCCTGGTTCGCGTGGTGTAGATCCAGGAAGCTGGCCCGGTCGCGCTACAGGAAGCGACGCCAGATGCGCGGCTCGACGTGGTCGAGACCAACCTCAATTCTTCGGCGTTCGATTTGCGCGGGCCATGGCGTGCTAACTACACGATCCGTGCCATGACGTGTATCCTTGAGCGCATGGCATCGCAGCGGCTGAACATCACCCTCGACGACGAACACGCCAGCAAGCTGGCACGCCTGGCGTCACGGGTCCACGTCAACGAGGGCACACTGGCACGATCGTTGCTCTCCTCAGCGCTCGATGACGCCGACCCAGATCCTGACACGGTCGTCGCTGTGCTTGACGGCATCGACCGGGCGTGGGAACGCGCGCAGCTCGGTCGCCGCCAGGCAGCCGAAGATGACACGGTCGACCTCGACGACCTGTAGCCGGTGGCGCGAGTCGAATTCAGCCGGGCGGCCGTCGAGGATCTCGATCGACTCATCGCTGTGCTCAGAGTAGGGTCGCACGATTCTCAGACAGTCACGCCAACGGACACGATGATCGGTGACTCGCCTACCTCGACATCTTGGTCCTCGAAGTACAGCGCTAGGGCTTCTGCGAAGTTGTCGTGGGCTTCGTCGACCGATGTGCCCTGAGACGCCACGTCGACTTCGAGGCACTGGGCGACGTACCAGTCAGTCTCGAGACGAAAGGGATGACGAGAGCTATGGGCGTCCCGGCCGTTCCGCGTAAACGCGCATAGCCACTACGGCTACGGCTCGTCCCGGCTCCGGAGAAGATCATCGATAGTCCACGACAGCTGGATTCCTGCAGTACCGACGACGGCACGCCAGTGCGCTGGCTCGTCGGGCGGCCCGCCAACCAAGAGGTGAGGGATGACGGTGTAGCCCCGCTCGCGAAGGGTGACTGCGTAATCCAGCACCTGGCCAATCCCGAGTCGCAAGACGGGAACGCTGTGCAGGGACTTGATCTCCACGACATGAAGCAGGCCCCGCGGGTCCTGCCAGGGTACGTCGAACGCACAATCACTTGACGCAGGAGTGAGAGGCACGAGACCCTCATGATCGAGACGCTCGGCCAGCTCCTCTTGCAGCTCTCGATGCCGATTGATCGCTTCAGTCAGGCCTCCTCCGGTCGTGTTCCACTCGTAGCCGGTCACCTCGACGTCCGGCTCGACGGGCCGGTAAGGGATGAAGTCGTCGGGGTACGCAACAGGGTCGGCATCCCTGGATAGTGGGTATGCCCAGCCACCATCGAGGAGGGCGAAGAAGCCATCTTGGTCGATGATCCGGATGGACGAGCCTTGCGCTTGTAGGTCCAGGACGCGCTCCTCCTGCGCCCCATAGTCTCCGTGCTTCCACTGCGCAGACGAGCCGATGACAAGAAGGTCGTCCGAATAGGAGGCTCGCGCACGCTGTGGTCGCGGCTGAGCGCCGGCAAGCTCGGCCATCCGGCGCGCCTCGTCGCGCCGTACCCATTCACCGTCCCGCTCGAGACGCCCTGTGATCACGACCGACAGCCCTTCGAGGGTGCGGACGGGTTCAGGCAACTTCCGCCGGCGAATCATGTCGAGAACGTTATGCGCCGTCTGACCCCAGCTGCAGCCATTGGCGTGCCACACGCAACCACTGCGATGCTGACAGCGGCTGCTCGTCCTGCCAGGGTGAGCGCCCGAGATGTCCGCCGCCGGTCTGACCCGCGTAACCACTGGACCGTGTGTCTTGTAGCCGATCCGTCGTCCGGTGGGCGGCATCTCGCAGGCACAGCGAGGGCCGGGCCTCCGTGACCTGATTTACGGCGCTGCCACGCTGGAGCAGGACGGCGACGTCGTCCGGGACTCGGTCAACCGGTGAAGCGACCCCGAGAACCCCGGCTTGCGCGATGAGCTCGGGCGCGGAGCTGTCCGCGAGGAGAGGCGAACAGGAGCACCACCACCAGGATCGAGCGGACCATCCACGCGCCTCTCAGGCGGGGACGGCGCCCGTCCTGGCGCGCCTGCTGTGGCGCGGATGCGGTCTTGAGCGTCGAGGATGACCTTGCGCAGCCGCACGGCGCGGGGTCACCTCGACGGCCTTCTCCTCACGGATGAACTCCAGCGCCTGATCGAGCGACAGGCGCTAAGCCGCGGCGAGCCGGACCAGCTCCTCACCGGTGGAGGAGCGCACGTTGGTCAGCTTCCTCTCCTTGGTCGCGTTGACGTCCATGTCCTCCGCGCGAGCGTTCACGCCGACGATCATCCCCGCGTCCGCGGGCATGAAGGTCGAGCGGCGGGTAGGTCGATCCGCGACAGAACGGGGAGGTCCGAACATCCTCGCAGGTCACGGGCTCCACGTTCCCGGTAGCGTCGGTCGATGTTCGCCGTCCGCTGCGGAGATGACCGTGCAAGAGGACGCTGATCGCGTCGTCACGAGGTCACCTCCGTCCCACAGCGGGACGCCCCGGACAAAACGCGGTCACGGCGTGTGGGACAGGATGGACAGACGGAGACGAGGCGGGACGGTGAGCTCTCGGACGCCCTGCTCAGCGGCATGACCTGGGACGGGATGGGACAACGGTACGGCGCCCGACCGGCTCATGGCCCGACGCGTTCGATGGCCTGCATGTCCGCAGCCGTCAGCTCGAATTCGTACACGGCCAGGTCCTCGGCCATGTGGCGAGGATTCGTCGTGCCCGTCAGCGGGATTATCCCGAGCTGGAGCGCGAAGCGGAACACCACCTGCGCCGGCGTCTGCTGGTGACGTCGAGCGATGTCTTGCACGACCCGCCCGCGCATCATCATCTGGTTGGCGGTAAGCAGCGAAAAACCCTGGTAGACGAGCCCTTCGCGATCGCAGATGGCGCGCACCGCCGCGTCCCACCCAAGCGACGCGTAGCAACGGTTCTGCACGAACGTCGGTCGCACGCCCGGGCGCCGAAGTAGGGCCGCGAGCTGATCGGGAGTGACGTTACTCACGCCGAGAAACCGCGTCTTGCCTTCGTCGTGGAGGGCCTGCATCGCGGCCCAGGCTTCGATGTCGGGGGCCGCGAGTCCTTGCCGTTGCGAGGGGCCGTGGAGCAGGTAGGAATCGATCCGCTCCACGCCGAGGTGGGACAGTGAACTCTCGAAGGACTGTGCGACCTGCCGGGTGATGGGCGCCGCCGGATCGTAGGGCAGCCGATCGTCCTGCGACACGCGGAAGGTGAACTTGGTCTGCACGAACACGTCTTCACGGCGCAGCGTTCCTCGAGCGAACTCCGCGAGCAGCGCGCGTCCGACCTCTCCTTCGCGATAGTGCTTGCGCTGGTTCGCGGTGTCGAGCCCGCGGAAGCCCGCCCTGAGGGCCTGGGTCACGAGGTCGGCGGTTCGCTCCTCCTTCCACGCGGTCCCGTAGATGAAGGTCGGAACGTCCACTCCGGCGACCTGTCGCATGCGGTCCGTCATTCTTACTCCCACGTGGCGGTGGTGTTGGGGTGCGCGAGGCGTACGCGCCAACCCGGCCTCAGGCGGGGTGCCGCTGCGCACGACCGTCGAGTCGCCGGCGCACCCCACCATCGATGCCGTCCAGTTGTCCCAAGCGCTCCGCCGTTACCCCGGAGACCCTGAATAGCCGATCGTTCATAGCAGGTCTCCGAGAGCGATGGCGCCCGCACGGTATCCATCGGTGGTCTTCGGGACAGGCGGGTTGCTCGGCATCCACTGCCCACGTCAAGTCGTTATGAGCGGGGACGCGGCCACCGACATCCCCATCAGCCCCACGCAGCCACGGCTGTGTGCACATCAGCGATCGTCAGGGTTCAGCGTGTGCTTCTGACTGGCGATTGGTTCGCCGGTGATAGTGGTTCGTCGAGAACCGTCAGAAGTCTCACCGTGGCGTCGCGGACTTCTGGCACAAAGTTGCCCTCGCTCGTCGAGCTCCTCGGCTTCGGTCCATCGCCATCTTCTGTGAACTGCAATGCCAGGGCGAAGATGGGCGACGCGACGACCTAGGCCATCTAAGAACGACTCGAGTCGGTCATCATCGTGGACGCTTGCATAGCCATTCTCCCATAGCCATGGCCATAGTCCAGTCCGGACTTCGTCGTTGGGGATGAGACTCGACCCGGTTCGTGATCGGACACGACGTAGTGCATGGTCCAGTGATTGCTCCAGCGCTCTAGATCCGTCACCGTGAATAGGGACCCGTCGTCCAGTCGCGGCGCGCGTGGAGCCCGGACATGCCCGCGAACTCCATCTGGGTCCCCCTGGTGGAAGTCCGAGACACGGTACTCCCCGAAGGGATGAGTAGCGACGGGCGCAACTTTTCGCCGTTCCGTCCCCCGAGCGCGGCTCAAGCGGCGTGCGCTACACGCTTCCGGCGTTCGCATCGGCCGCCGAACGCGGTACTTCGCGCGTCGAGCGCTGTTCGCGAACCCGGTAGTTGCGCCATACGCCCGATCCGGCTGGCCAAGAGCGGTTCAAGTGCGCCGCCCCGTAAACGATGGCGATCGCCTCCCGGTAATGCGCCTTGGCTACGCGACCATCGTCGCGTAGCGGTTGGATACCGGTGATACCCGTCAGCCCCCTGCTCGCCACCTGTGCCGAATGGGACTTCCATCTGCGTCGTACGTGGTGCTGAACGCGCCATCGACCAAGAGCTCGAACAGCACGTAGTCATCCGAGGGTACGTAGGGCGCATGATCAGTCACCTGCTCGCGCAACGCCGTGTCGTTGACCTCTCGTGCGGTCCCACGCACCCGGAACTCGCCGCCACCACCCTCGTCGTCTTCGACCGAGCAGTGGAGGGCGTACCTGCCCCCGCGGCGAAGGTCATGGCCCTTCGGCGACGTCGGTTGCATGAACACCATCAGCCCCTGCGGCGTGACGATCGGGGTTACCGGGTGGACGCGTGGTGATCCATCAGCATCGACGGTGGCTAGGTACGCGACCCGTGATCCGAAACGGCGTTCCCCGAACGCGGCGAGCTCAGGCTCGTGCTCCTGCAACTCCTGCCAACTCATCTGACTCTCTTCGCGAAGAAGTCCGACCGAGACTAGAGCGATGTCAGGAATCTGGAAGCCGGCATCATCGCTGTGCGAATCAGTCGCCACGTCACTATGCGCGCCTGAGCATCGCGGACCGCCTGCGCCGTATCCACGGCTTCCGAACATGCCTCTACATGGGATGTCGCTTGAGAAACGTCGCTAGGACCTCGGCGATCTGTGGAGCGTGGGTGAGGGCAAGGGAGTGGTCGGCTCCATCCATTGCGACGTCCTCGATGTCAGCAAGCCACGCGAGCATCACTTCGCGGATCTCAGCGAACCAGGTTCCGCTGGCGGTCCCCCCCACGTACAACACTGGGCATCGGATGCGAGACGCGTCCCCGGGCCCGAACCGCCAGGCCAGTAGCGCTGCCAGATCGGTGTCGAAGAACGTGCGGGTGTCCTGCCGCATCTGCGCTGCCGAGCCCGGTAGCTGTTGCTCGGCGACCTGCTGCCAGTCAGGTCCGATCACAAGGGGTCTGGGTTTCCCCCCTGGGCCGGACACCGGCTTGTGCGGCCATCGGTGTCCGGCCCGACGGGGGAGGTCCACAGGCGTGCTGCTGTGCACGGAACTGTGGTTCACCGAGCATGCTCGCAGCTACGCCCGCCAGGGGGTGGAGCTGCTGGCGGTGCCGCGGGCGACGGAACGCGGTTCGCTGGAGCAGTGGACGGTGGCGGGTCGTGCTGCGGCGCTGTTGTCGGGAGCGTTCTGTGTGTCGAGTAACCGGGCCGGCTCCACAGCCGGCATCGACTGGGCAGGCGGCGGCTTCATCATCGACCCCCACGGAGAGGTGCTGGCCTTGACCACCGACGTGCAGCCGGCGGTGACATGCGACATCGATCTCACCGCGGCCGCACGGGCCAAATCGACCTATCCGCGAACCGTCCCGGAGTGAGTGCGTGGCGGTCAACTACCGAAACAGCCATGTCATCGACCTGCCTCGGTGACCACCACATGACCCAACGCACGAGCGATGCTCAGGTCCGCGCCTTAGCGGTTTTCTACGGGCAACTATCCCGCTGCTCGTAGAGGCGCTCGCCTTCGACCACGAAGAGGTTGCCACGCCACCCGTCTGGGTCGCCATCGAGCAATCCGACCTGCGGTACTACGTCGGTGGCGGCACTGGTGACCATCAGCCCGGCGTCGTGTCGACGCTGTGCTACCCGTCTGCGTGCGCGAATTGGTCTAGCGCCCGACCAAGGTCGGTGACGTTGCGCGCCGCGGCGTCGGCATCATCCTCGGACCACAGCCGCAGGTAAGCGGCACGTCCCCCGCCAGGACTCCTGTCTCGTCGGTCACGACGTAGTCGCGCCGCTGCAACACCGCGAGGCCGGCCGTGGGAGCCTGGACGGTATTACCGACGTCGCCATCATCCTCGTCGTCCTCGAGATCCGCGAACTCCTTCAGCGCTCCGAACGGGAAGCCGTTGCCGATGTGGCCACAAGCTGTCCTGCGGAAGTGCGGTAGTTCGCCGCTCAGCGACCGGGGCCGACTGCGGCAGTGGCGCCATACAACTGCAGTGATCGTCCTAGGGGTCGCGCTCGCAGCGGCCCCGCCGCCGGCCGAAGCGCTGGCCGGCCGTCCCGCCGGGATCGCACATCGGCGCGGCCGAAGGGCCCCCCGAGCCGCCAAGGGGGCACCGTTCCGGTCGTACGCTCGGCCCCGCGACGACAGACGGAGTACCCGCCGTGGGCGACGAGGCACGTGACAAGGCGGAGCGTCGCATCGATCGCGTTCGCGACGTGTACGACCGCCATGGCGTCGTCTTCCACATCGCCTGGATCGCCGCGGCCGTCATCCTCATCCTCGCCGGACTGGCCATGACCGTCTTCCCGGGACCGGCGATGGTGGTCCTGCCGCTGGGCGTCGCCATGCTCGCGGTCGTGTTCGGCTGGGCGCGGCGACTGCTGCTCTTCGGGGCCGACGAGGGAGCCGACGCCGCCCACGCCTGGAACGACGCGAGCACGTGGATCAAGGTGGCGACCGTGGCCACCTTCGCGGCCGTCGCCGGTGCCATCGCGGCGTGGGTCCTCATCTGACGTCGACCGCCGGAACACCGGGCCGAAGCCCAAGGCGATCATGATCGACCGTGACAGGACGCTGACGGCGGTCAGTTCCTAACGAGGTCGCGCTGGCACTGCGGTTCGCACCGCCCAGGATGGTCGAGCAGTCCTTGGCGGCGTGGTGGCTTTCGGTCCCGGCCGGGCGGCCGGGACCGGAAGGTGATATGGCGCCCATGTTCGTCCACTGTGATCTATGCGACTACGTGTAATGCGTGCGAGGGTCACCTCTTGCAGGCTTTGCGAGAGCTCGAGGGCGTGTCGACCTGCCATCTGTACTTGGTCAGCCGCGTTCCCAGCGATCCAGCTGTCGTTCACGTCGTGGAGGTCTGGGACGATGAGGATGCGCATCGGGCATCGTTGGAACTCGAACCGGTCCAGCAGCTGATCAGCAGGGCACGGCCGATCATCACCGCCATGGGTGATCGGGTCGAACTACGTCCGCTGGGAGGCAAGGGGCTGGCTCCCGGCCTGTGACGCCGTCCGGTTACACTGTCCACTACGGGCAGCGGGTCTGCAGCCAGGTCGTGATCGCGGCGAGCATCTCGGTCGTGGCTCCCGCTCGGCGCCCGCCCCTATCCACGTTACGTGACGCTGTGCGCGATGTGTGTAAGGGCAGCTTAGAAGTCCTCCTCGGCGACGTACGGGCGCGTCCAGAGGATGACCTGGAGCAGCACGGACTTGATCCAGGCCTGGTGCATGGCATCGACCTCGTCGTCGCTGTGGCCTTTGTTGCTCAGGAACGATTTCAGGGTGGCGGTGACTGGGTAGTGCAGCGCGAGCACGTAGCGCAGCGGGATGTGGTCGACCGCATCGACGTCGTCGGTGACGTTCTTCTTGGCGCGATGGTGACGCAGCCCGATCTCGTGCTGGTAGTCCAGCCAGGTCTGGTCGTAGTTGGCCGCTGCGGTGTCGAGGATCCACTGGCCGAACCGCTCACGCACCCGGTCGAGATAGCGCTGGATGGGCTCCCCATCGTCACGACTGGAGAAGGCCTCCAGCAGGTGCGGGGTGGAGGCGATGAAGTCGTACCAGACATCGAGCACGTCGAACACCTGGTCCGCCAGGACATCCCGTGAGGTCCGCAACGCGTCGACGTCCTCCTCGCCGAACGTCACCGTCTGTTTGAGCTGGTTGAATTCGTCCATGGACAGGGGCGAGCTCGCCACGTCCTCGTCGCCGTACGTGTAACCGGGGATGTCTGTCTGACTCATCGCGATGCTCCTACTGCTGAGAAGCCGGGCCTCCAGGGACCTCCCAGCAGGCCGAGGCGCGCGGAGAGGGAAGGCTCAAGGGCACTGTAGGTCGGTCGGTGCAGCCGGAGGGAAGTACTCAGCGGTCGCGCGGGCGACCAGCTGAGGATCGCGGCTGGCCGGAAAACTGTCAGGCCTTCTGGTAGACGGCGAAGAGATTGCTGAGTCGTTCTCCTGTGTCGGCGGTTGGTTGATCCAGCTGCCAGCGCGGTGGACACCGCCACCCGCGCCGCGGTGGTCGACCTGGTCGTTGACAACCACACCGTCGAAGCCGCCGCCGCGTTCATCGATCTGGCTATCGAGCGGTTCACCTCACACAGAGGATTCAACACGCCCCGACCGTGGGCCCGAGTCGTTGGCCGGCCGTTCCAGGACTACCTCGCTGAGCTCGACATCCAGCACACCAAGACCCCGCCCCGCTCGCCGAACCACAATGCGGTGTGCGAGGGGTTCCACGGCACCGTCTTGCACGAGTTCTACCGGCCGACCTTCCACCGGCAGTTCATCACGAGAGTCGACCGGCTCGACGCTGAGCTGCAAAGCTGGGTCCACCGCTACAACACCCACCGCCGGCGATCCCCAGCCGCCGCACGTAGTGGCGCACCACCAGCAGCGCACCGACCTCACGGCGCGTGCCCACCGGTGGGGGATCCAGGCGTGCGAACGCCCCCGCGAGCCGGTCCAGCTCCCCGGAGGCCTTCATCTGGTCCAGCCGGCCCAGGGTTGCCACAACCCGCTGGCGGACCTTGCCCTGCACGCGGCGGCCTTCGACCAGCTGCACGTACTCGTACACCTGGTCGCCGCGGCGGACACGCTTCACCCGTGGGTACATTGGCACAACCCTACGCTGCCCGTGCACCAAGCCCAAGCATCTCCTACCGCACCCTCACGCCACCCTGCGCTCATGTTGACACAACGCAGCTGGCGATCGGAAGCCAGAAACGCCCAGGAACCCACAGCAAGAACGGCAAACAGCCCGCTACGGCCACGACTTACGGCACGACGATGCGGAAAACGCGCCTAGTAGATCGTCGCTATCCCGCCATGTCTGATTCCACACGACGGAACAGTTGCACGTCCGTGGAGTAAGGTAGGTCGACGTGGCCTCCGAGCTGTTGAGCGAGATCGCGAACACGCCGCTCGACGTCATGCCGCTCCCGTTCGGGAAGTGCCGCGATGAAACTCGTGGACAGCACACGGTCCGCGAATCCATCCTCGTCGAGCGCCTGGACGTTCAAAAAACTGCGGTTGCCATCAGCCTCGAACAGTGGGCTGCCACGCAGCGGCTGTCTCCAGCCCTCCTCCTTGTGGTAGCTCGGCGTCGAACCCCGGAACGGATCGACGATCGCGCTGACCGACGAATGAATCGGCTCGTCCAGAAGCCGGCGGTTCCACACGAGTGCAAGCTGCCCGCCTCGGCACAGCACTCTTTGGATCTCCGCCAGGGCGGCCGGCACATCGAACCAGTGGAACGCCTGGGCGACCGTGACCAGATCCACGCTTCCCGACAAAAGCGAGATGTCCTCGGCCGTGCCGTCGAGCACTTCCGCGCCTGGGACAAGATCGACCAGGAGACGCCGCATACCATCGACTGGTTCAACGGCGATGACCTTCGCACCGGAAGCGACCAGCAGACGGGTCAGCTTCCCAGTGCCGGCTGCAAGGTCGACCACGACCGACGTCGCGGTCACAGCAGCTCGCTCGACGAGCCAGTCGATGGCTGGCTGCGGATACGAAGGGCGACCTCGCTCATAGGCGATGGCCGCTCTGTCGAAGCCGGATGCCGCGGCCTCATGAACCATCATTACCCCCGACCCCGTCGGACGAAGCCTGACCATAATGCTCCATCAGTGGCGGCAGTCGAGGCCACCGCGATCGGCGGCTATGGCTTAGGTGCGTGACCGGCGCGATGCATGTCTGGCGAACTGATCGTTGACTACTCGGCGATGAGGGCCTGCGCCTCCATTTCGATGAGCCACCGCGGGTCAACGAACCCTGAGACGACGATGATCGCGTTCGCCGGCCGAACATCCTTGAAGACCTCACCGTGGGCGCGTGCCGCCTCCCGGAAGTCGGCGGCAGGGGTGATGTAGATGCGTGTGCGTACAACATGTTCTGTGCGGGCGCCCGCCTGCTCTAGCGCCGCGAGCATGATTTCAAGGACACGACGAGCCTGCCCGTAGGTATCGGAAGGCGGGTCCACATCCCCAGGCATGGTGGGGGCAGTCCCCGAAACGAAGACGTGAGGCCCGACCCTGACCGCTCGGGAGAAGCCCACGACCGGCTCGTACGGAGAACCAGACGCGATGAGCTTTCTTATCATGCCCGGAAGTATGCGTCATCGGCGATCAGCAGTCGCGGTAGTGCGGCACATCGTTCCCGCGAGGGCCATGTGGAGGTTAGGGCTCGTGGAGGATGGTGACGGCCGGTCGACGGCGATCATCAAGCGCCACAGTGCCTGCCCCAGCCACCTGACCATGACCGGGGGCTGACCCGCACGGTCGTTCCGACCGCGTCCGCCGCGGTCATCAGGATCAGCGCGGCGCCCACGACCAGACCTGAGATCCCCACCTGGAGCTGCTCCCCACACCCGCCGCGGGCGACGACCTGCCGTAGAGCCACCATGTCGACCGCCGATCGAGTTGCCGGCCGTCAGTTTCCATCCCGCGAGGCTAATCGGACGGAGGCTGGGTACGGCCGCGACCACGGTCGGCGTTTCGGGAGGTGCTCAGCGGTCCCGCGGCCGGGGCGACCAGCTGGGATGGCGGCAGGCCGGAACCTGCAAGCTCTTCGTAGACGTGCAGGGAAGGAATTGCTGAGCCGTTCTCCTATGTCGAGGTTGGTTGATCCAGCTGCCAGCGTGCAGCGTCGGCGGTTGGGCTGCCGTGCAAGCGCGGTTCCGGGTAGCGAACGTTCGCCGGACTGCGGCACTTCGCGCATCCGAACGCTGCTCATAGGGCGGTAGTTGCGCCACACACCCGATCCGCGGTGGCCGAAGCCGGGGGACGGCCGTAGCGGGCGTTGTTTGCGGAGTTGGCCGGACTACCGCATTCACGGTCGTGCAGCTTGACCTGAACCCGCGCGACATCCGCCGTTCTGGGCAGTCGACGGTGCGACGTCCCTAGAACTGAAGCGCGCGTAACTGTTCTCCGCGGTAATCGCCGCATGCTGGCACAGGTGGAGGTCATGCGCCGCGTTGCAGCAGCCGCTCGCTGCCGGCGACCTCGCGCCAGAGGCCTTCCTGAACGCTGACGCCACGGCGTATGACGCTGATCTCGCCGCTGCGTTCAAGGACCACCGCGAGCGTGTCTTCCAGGGAGGCCAGGCCCTGAAGGCGAACGGCTTCGTACACCTCGAGGTGGCTCGTGTGCGCATCCCGCAGTGCGGCGTCGAGTACCTCCCCACCGTGGGCGAGCAGTATCGGTCGGTTCTGGGTGAGGCGGTGGAAGGCGGGGACGTGATGATGGAGCCATCCCGTGGCGGCGTGCAAGCAGAACAGCACGACAAGGCCTAGCACCGCAGCGGCGAGCGATACCCGGACAAGGATGACACGCCCGATGAGCGAACCGATGGCGAAGACGAAAGTCAAGTCGTAGGTCGTCGCCTGAGTGAACTGTCGCTGGCCGAAGATGCGACTGAGGAGCAACATCGCTGTGTAGGTGCCGAAGGCGGTGATCACTACCAACCCGGCCTCTGTCCAAGTGAGCCCGAGTGCGTGCATGTACGGTCCTCCGAGGGGCGAGGATGGCAATCTACGCTTGACGCAGAGGGAGCTGCGCCTGAAACACCATCACGCGCCGGTGAAGTGAGCGAATCGGCGTAGGTTCTCGTGGTGTGGGTTGGAGACGCCGCACCAGATCGACCCCGTCGTACCCGTCGTACGCGACCTCGACCTCGAAGCCCTCCGACCGCAGCCGCGCGGCCACCGACCTGGCGATGGTCGGCTCGACCTCAACGATGGCGATCGTGTGCGGCATCGACCGGGAGTCTCCGAACGGGGTTCGCAGCTGCGATCCCGTAGATGTCAAGGTTCTGTGGACCTCGAGGAGACTCGATCGACCACGGACGGATCAGACCTGTCGATCCAGCTCCAACCACCCGGTCGCAATCCAGAGCAACATTCCGCTAGCGAGCACCTCCGTGAGCATGTCCGCATCGCCCCCGTAATCGCGGCCCCCGCGAGCGACACCTGCCGACACTACGGTCCACGGTCCACGACGACGGCATAAACGACCGTCCACCGCGGCGTGTTGTTCGACTGTTGCGCCACACACCCGGACGCGCGGTGGCCAAGCCGGGGGAGGGGCCGTAGCCGCGTTTGTTTGCGGAGCCGCCCGCTACCGCATTCAGGAGTTGTGCAGGTGCTTGCGCTGCACTACCCGATCACCGCCACCTGCAATCGTTCCTGGGGAACAAGGGTCATAGCGACGACGAGGTCGAGGGCATGCACCAGGCTTGGATCAAGTCGGTGCTGCTCCAAGTCCTCTCTGGACGCGCCCATACGCATCCGAGGAGGATTTCTGAGGCTCAGTCACGCCGACCGGGCGGCCGTCGGGTCAGCCCGGTCGCCCGACCCACCTGCGCAGCAACCACGAGATGAGGATCGCCAGCAGCCCCCCGACGACCGTGATCACCCACGGCCGTGTCAGGACCACCCCGAGCGGCTCACCCGTGATCAACGTCGCAATCACAACAACCGCTACGGACACGGCGAGGAACCCCAGCACCGCCGGGCCCCAGGATCGGTCCGGGCTCCCGGCGGTCGTCGACATGGTTTGGACGACGCGCTGAATGCGTCCGGCGAGCTCCTCGACCTCGATCGCATCCCGTCCCCAAGCGACGACGGAGCCGCCTGACTTGCCCAGCTCGACAGTGCAGGAGTACGCCGAGCCGTCGGCGCGCAGGATCACCTCCTCGACATGCCCGGCGCCCTCGGCCTCGGCCGCCTCCCGGGCCTCCCCGACCGAGCCCGCCCGATGCTCACCAAGCCCGTCGGTGACCGTCACATGGTACGACCCGTCGTCCCAGTCGTCGGCACGTGCCGCCAGGACGTCCTCGATCCGCCCTAGCAGATCCCAGTCGCCCTCGTGGCCGCCTGGCAGTGAACGCTCGGTGCGCGTCGGCCCAACCATCAACCCTCCCCACGCCGCGTCGACCGGGCGAACCGATCGTGCCTCACCTGGCCGCGGCCCACCCCGACAGGCCCCGCCCGGCGGTACGACGTTGGCCTCGTCGGGGTGGTCCGTGGCGCCTGTCAGGCACCCGGTCACGCTGCCCTACTCGGGCCCCGAAGAGAATTGGAACAGAAAACCGGTCTAAGCTAAGGAGCGGTTGAGCAGAGGCTGCGGAGCTCACCTCTGGCCACGGCGTCCGAGGGGGTGAAGTAGTAGCGACCGTGCAGGTTGATGTGGTTGTGGCGTAGCGGCGACAGGCGTTCGACGTCCTCGGCTAGGACGTGGCCCTCGTTGGCTCGCAGGTGGTCGAGGGCGGCGGCCATGTAGCGAGTGTTCCAGAGAGCGATGGCGTTGACGACAAGCCCGAGGGCGTCGAGTCGGTCCTCTTGGCCCTCCCGGTAGGGCTGGCGCAGCTCGCCGCTGTGGCCGTGGAAGACCTTGCGGGCCAGCGTGTGGCGTGCCTCGCCCCGGTTGATCTGAGTGAGGATGCGGCGGCGGTAGGCCTCGTCGTCGAGGTAGGCGAGCAGGAAGATCGTCTTGGCGATGCGGCCGACCTGGGCGAGGGCTCGTCCGAGGGCGGGGGGGCGACCACCGCCATGAAGGACCCGCAGCAGCTGCGACGCCCGCACCGAGCCGGTGAGCAGGGACCCCGCCACGCGCAGCAGGTCGTCCCAGTGGGCGGCGATGATCCCCGTGTCGATGCGATGGCCGGCGACCTGGTCGAGGGCGTCGTAGCTGGCGTTGCGATCGATCCGCCAGAAGCGGGTGGCGCCGATGTCGGCCAGGCGGGGGCTGAACTGGTAGCCGAGGAGCCGGAACAGCCCGAAGATCTGGTCGGAGTAGGAGGCGGAGTCCGTCATGACCTCCGTGGGCCGAAGGCTGGTCTGCTGCTCGAGGAGCCCGTCGAGGATGTAGAGGCTGTCGCGCAAGGTGCCGGGGATGACGGCCGTGGAAGCCGCTGAACTGGTCCGAGGTGTAGTTGAAGTAGGTGACGCCCCGGCCCACGCCGAAGTAGCGAGGGTTGGGCCCCGCGTTGATGGTGCGCACGGGCACCACGAAGCGCAGTCCGTCGGCCGAGGCCACCTCGCCGCCGCCCCACGCCTGGGCCAACGGCAGGGTGGCGTGGTAGTCGACCAGGCGGGCGTTGGCGGCCACGAGGGTGTCGGCCCGCAGGTAGTTCTGCGCCACCCATGAGAGCCGCCCCGTGGTCAGCGCGGGTACGTCGGAACGGGCGAGAGGGCCGAACCCGACGTTGGCGGCCTCCGCCACCAGCACGGCGCACACGCTGGTGGCGAGGTCGTCGACTCTGGCGCCGGCCTCGGACACGTGTCTGAACTCCTCGGGGAACCCCGTCCACGCCGCGACCTCGGCGAGTACATCGGGCAGGTCGATGCGGGGCAGGAGCGCCGACACGCGCTCCCGCAGTGAGCACAGCGAGTCGGGCTCCTCGAGGCGGTCCAGCGCAGAGAGCTTCACCTTCCCGTCGGCCAGCTCCACGGCGGCATTGGCAGCCAGCCGGCCCGAGGTGCGGCGGTAGGCCTCATCCAACTGGGCGGCGAGGGCGGCGAGAGCGGGCGATGGCTCGATCGACAGGCCCAAGGTCCGACAGACCTGAGAGCGGGCGGCCTCCCAGGCGGAGGAGGCAAGAAGATTGGTCCTGGGGTCGCACCACCGCTCGCTGCGGCTCACGAACACATCACGGGTGCGCAGCGCTGCTCGCAGCCGCTCCAGCACCGCAAAGGTGTAGGCGCGGCGGTTCAGCTGCCCGTTGGGCGCGGCCACGAGCCGGCGCCACGCCGGGCGGACGAGCTCAGTTGGAACCTCCTCCAGGCTCACCTTCTTCCGCCCTTCGAGGGTGCGCAGCGCATCCAGCGCCTCCAACACCGGCTGACCGGCGGGCCCGGCCTCGAACCCGATGGTGCGCAGCATCGCCGGCAGGAACTGGCGCACCATGGCGTAGCGGGAGAGGAGCTCGGCCTCGAAGTGATCGTCGGGCGGACGGGCCAGGCGGTCGCACTCGGCGACCGCAGCCACCAGCGTCGCCCGCTCGACCCGACCGAACACTGACGCCCGCACCTGGTCGTCGGGCACGCTGGGGTCCAGCAGCACCGCCACCGCCTCCCGCAGCCGCAGCGCGGCAGCGTCGAGATCCGCAAGGGTATCCAGCCGCTCGGCTCGGCCTCGACGCTCCACCCGAGCGCTCAGGCCCCGCAGCAGCTCGCAGAACAGGTCCAAGGCGTCGTCGGTGGCCCTCGTCTCGGTGACCACGGCGAAGGCGAGGAGGACGGCGACGCGACGGTCGAGGGCCAGCTGGGCCAGGTCTCGGGCCCGGACGGTCGTCGCGTGACGTGCGAGTGCGGCGATGCGGCCCGGCGGCAGGCCCGACAGATCGAGTTCCGACACGTCGTATGCGCGTAGCTGGCCGATCCGCTCCACCGCCGCCGCCAGGGCTCGGGCGGTGAGGTCGGTAGGCGGGCGACGGAGTCGCTCCAGGAGCGAGACACGCTCGCCCTCGGGCACCTCGAGCAGCCCCTCCAAACGTCGGCGGTGTTCATCGTCCACCATGCCAGCCAGGCGAGACCACAGCCGCGTCGCCGCCCGCTCGCGCACCCTGGCGACGATCCGAGCGAGCACGCTCGCTCCCGGCAGCAGCACCTTGGCCTCGACCAGCCGGGCGGTAGCCAGGTCGAACAGCACGCTCGGTCGCTCCGACGCCACCCACGCCCGGGCATACAGCCAGCGGAGGAGCCCGAGCTGGACGCCTGGCTCGCTGAACTCCCGGTAGCCGAACCGCGACCGGATCTCGGCCTGGTGGTCCCAACGAACCTCGGCGTCGCGGTACAGCTTCAAGCCTCGCATCGCCCCCGCCACGTCTCCCGCCAGTCCCGCCACCCTCAACTGTTCGGCCACGTGACGTACCGCGCCAGGGGGCACGTCGGCAGGGTCCTCCAAGAACGTGCCCAAAAAGCGCACAGTTGCTAGCTGGACGCCACGCCCAGGCGGTTGTGATCCCGCCGGCGAGTGGCGACGAAATCGAGATCGGTCTGGTCCAGGTGAAAGAACCGGCCCAGCTGCGGCGACGTCGGTTCGCCTCGGAAACGGCCGTAGCGACGGCACTGCTCGGCAGTCAGAACCCCACCGGCACGACCAACCTCCCCGATCAGCGCGACAACCGCGGCCTAGGGGAAGCACGGGAAGGATACCGCATGGACACCGCAGACCCGCGGATGCTGTGCCCGCCAGCCAGCTTGCCCTCGT